>JAISNF010000192.1 GCA_031276415.1 Planctomycetaceae bacterium | reverse complement strand
TTGTTTTGTTTTGCTGTTTCCCATTTGAAAATTATCAGTAAAAATTATCTGCGGTAATCTGCAGACTCTGCGAACTTGTTTTTCTGTGTTTACAATCAAATTGATTAACGTTATAAATTCAATCAATGGACAACAACGCCAATTTTTATGCGGCAAATAATTATTTTCAGCCGGAACTTCTTGCTCCGGCAGGTTCTGAAGAATGTGTGTATGCGGCGGTGGAAAACGGAGCCGATGCGGTTTATTTTGGTTTGTCTGAAGTAAATTTTGAAACAAATTCAAAAAGAAATTCCGAAGTAGATTTTGAAACAAATTCAAAAAGCGGTGCCGCTGAAATCAATAACATTAAAATTGATCATTTTAACGCCCGAAGCCGCGCAACAAATATTCCGCTCAATAAACTTGGCGCAACAATGGATTATCTTCATCGTCATGGAGTTCGTGGTTACGTAACGCTTAACACGTTGGTACGAAGCGGCGAATTGCCGGTTATTGAGCGGTTGCTACGAGAAATTGTTACAAACAGATGTGATGCTGTTCTTGTACAGGATTTGGGTGTTGCTCGGCTTGCACGAAAACTCTGCCCCGATTTAACATTACACGCATCAACACAAATGAGTTTGACTTCGCAGCAAAGTATAAAACTTGCCGAAACGCTGGGGATTCGCCGAATTGTTCTGCCGCGTGAACTTTCACTGAAACAAATTCGGAAACTTTGTGCTGAAACAACAATTGAACTCGAATGTTTTATTCATGGGGCATTGTGTATCAGTTTTTCCGGTCAGTGTTACGCCAGTCTTGGTCTCGGCGGACACAATACTAATCGTAGCGCAAATCGCGGATGTTGTGCGCAGCCATGCCGATTGCCGTACACGCTGCTTGACGGATTGTCCGGCAATATTTTGGAACAAAAATCTTGGGAACAAAAAATAGGAAAACAAAAATTATCGGAATCGGAATTTTCAGAACAACAATATTCAACTCAACCGTTTTCAAAACAACACTTTTCAAAACAACAATATTCAGAACAACAATATTCGGAATCGAAACAAATTTTAAGTCCTTGTGATTTAGCGGTGTTACCGATATTGCCCCAACTTCTGGCAACAGGAATTAAAGCATTGAAAATCGAAGGACGCTTAAAACCGCCGGAATATGTCGCCGAAGTAACAAAAATTTACCGCAATGCTCTTGACACATTGTTTGAAACAAAAAATAAGAAACCGGAAAATGTTAGGATTGGAAACCGCAAAGAAGATAAGTTTGGAGATAAAACAAATTTGCTGCAACAGAAATTTTCCGAAACGGCGGCGGTTGCGGTGAATCGTCTTGAATTGACGTTTTCGCGCGGTTTTTCAACCGGTTGGCTTGAAGGGATTGATCCTTGTCGTCTTGTGCCGGGCAATATAACATCGCATCGCGGTTCATTTTTGGGAACAGTAATTGAAATGCGGCGGGATGCGGCGGTTGTTGATTTGTTTACTTCGGTTCGGCGCGGCGACGGTGTACGTTTCGAAAATGAAACATCGCCCGAACATTCGCAAGGCGGTCGAGTGTACGAAATTATTTACCGCCGTCAATCTGTTCCCGAAGCGAAAGCGGGAAGCCGTGTTTTGCTGACTTTTGCGAATCATTCTCTTGATTCAAATTATATTTTAACAGGTCAGAAAGTTCACAAAACAGACGATCCGCAACTGCAACGGGAAATTCGGAAAAATCTGGAAACTCATCGTTTGTACCGGAAAATTCCGTTGCAATTATTTGTTCGGGCTGTTGCCGGAGAACCGATTGTTGTTGATGTACAAAATTTATCGGAAACAACCAAAACAACAACATTCCGCCTGAAAGGAACAACCAACCTTGAAACTGCACGAAAACATCCGCTTTCCGTTGATCTCCTCCGCGAACAGTTTAGCCGGCTTGGTGAAACGGTTTATACGCTGGATAAAATTGATGCAATAATTGAAGGTGATCCAATTATTCCTTTGAGTGTTCTTGGTCAACTACGGCGCGAAATGATCGAAAAACTAAAGACTTGCCGACAAGATTTTCCGAAACTAAAATTGTTTGACGGCGCATTGGAATCACTTCGTATGGAAAACAAACATTTTTCGGAACAATTATATTCCGCAATTGAATCTCAAAACGAACAACCGACAATACATATTTTATTACGGCATGTACGGATATTTGAAAACGATTTTATGTTGCAACAAATTCTGGAATCCGGTTGCTGTTCTTTTTATGGTGAATTTCGGGAAATGGACGAATACAAAACCGCAGCGGATATTGTTCGCCGGATGAAAGGAGAATTTGTTGCGGTATTGCCGCGTATTTTGAAACCGGACGAATCGGGAATATTAAAGGAGTTTGCCGATCTTGAACCGGATGCGGTTTTAGCACGAAATCTTGAGGAGATTGTTTTTTTTCAGAAACGAAAAATACCGGTGATCGCCGATTTTTCGCTGAACATTATCAATGATTTATCGTTTCATCAAATTCTTGAGTGGGGGGCGGAACGGATTACTCTTGGCTGGGACATTGCCACCGAACAAGTTGAGGAACTTTGCCGGTTTGTTCCGGCGGAAAAAATCGAACAGATTATTTTGGGACGAATCCCGTTGTTTACAATGGAACATTGTCTTTGGCGTGCCAATCTGGTAAAATCAAAGGAATCATGTCATCGCCTTTGCCAAACACAACCGCTTCAACTTCGTGACCGGCGCGGAGCAATTCATTGTGTCCGATCCGATTTATTGTGCCGAAATATTATCGAAAGTGCCGAACAAATCGACCTCAGAAAAAACGTAATAAAAACAAAACACGTCCGAATTGAATGGAACGAATCAGACATTGATAATCTGTTTACAAAGAAAAAATAAATTAACGTAAATTTTATTAACCGCAGAGAATTCAGAAAAAAGAAATACGTCCGCAGATGACGCAGATAAACGCAGATCATTTTTTGAGAATATGAAACAACAAAACCGGCGAAAAATTTTTTTCAATTTTCGTATTTAAAAATAATTTAAAATAATCTGCGATAATTTGCGTCATCTGCGGACAATTATTCAATTACACATTTAATTTTTTCAACAATTATTAATATAAAATGGCATTAAAAACACTTCCATTTGATCGTGAATTTATTGAAAAGTTAGCGGAGCGGTATCCGACGCCGTTTTATATTTATGACGAAAAAACGCTTCGCCGTAACGCTCGGTTGTTTACGGAATCTTTTGCGTGGAACAACGGATTCAAGGAATTTTTTGCAGTCAAGGCAAATCCGAATCCTGAACTGCTCAAAATTCTGCGAACAGAATTTTTGGGCGGTGATTGTTCTAGTTTGCCGGAATTACTGATTTGTGAGCGGGTTGGAATGAGCGGCGAAGAAATTATGTTCACATCAAACAATACGCCTGCAACAGAATTTGTGAAAGCCAAAGAACTCGGCGCAATTATCAATCTTGACGACTTAACCCATCTGGAATTTTTGGAACATTATGCCGGATTGCCGGATTTAATTTCGTTTCGTTGGAATCCCGGAGCGTTACGGGAAGTTGAAAGTGTGATCGGCAATCCTGTTGAAGCCAAATATGGTTTGACAACAGCGCAGATTTTTGACGGTTTTGCATTAGCGAAACGAAAAGGAGTCCGGCATTTTGGGCTTCATACGATGGTGGCGTCGAACATGCTTCAAGAGGAATTTTTTAGTTACACGGCGAAAACGGTTTTTGAACTTGTTCTGGAAATAGAACGCCGCGTTGGTGTTCGGGTTGAATTTGTCAATCTTGGCGGCGGTTTTGGCGTGGCGTATCGGACGGAACAAACGCCGCTTGATATGAAAAAGGTTGCCGCAATGATTCAAGAAGAATACGACAAACTAATTGCTCCCAGTCATTTGGCTCCGATGAAAATTTTTACAGAATCCGGCAGACTTGTTGCCGCAGAATCAGGAACGTTAATTACTCGTGTGATTCATGAAAAAAATATTTACAAGCGTTATATTGGGGTTGATGCGTGTATGGCGAATCTGATGCGTCCGGGAATGTATGGAGCGTATCATTATATTACGGTGCTTGGCAAATCAGAAAGGGAGGGGGGAGATATTGAAACGGTTGATGTTGTTGGTTCGCTTTGTGAAAATTGTGACAAATTTGCGGTGAATCGGGAATTGCCCAAGATTGAGATTGGCGATCTTTTGGCGATTCACGATGCGGGAGCGCACGGTTACGCAATGGGATTTCAGTACAACGGCAAACTTCGTTGTGCAGAATTATTGCTTCAGGAAAACGGCGAAGTACGCCTCATTCGCCGTGCCGAAACTCCAGATGATTATTTCGCAACACTTAATTTATAATTGATACAGCCGCCAACTTGTCCCTGTTTACGTATAAAAAAGTTTACGCACAAAAAAAATTGTTGCAACAATATCAACTGTTGCAACCTTTCGGTGAAATGTTGCCTACCAATAATAATTCCGTTTTGATTTTTGAGCGTAAACAAATTAAAAAGACTTGTTTGAGATAATAGTTGACGCATATTTTATTTTTATTTATTCCTATGCAACAATCAGTAGAGCGATTTCTTCAATATTTACGGGTTGAACGAAATGTTTCGGAGTTGACATTGAAAAGTTATCAGGAAGACTTTGAGGCATTGACGGAGTATCTTTATGATTTATTTAATGAACGAATACCGCATCCGTCCGAAATTACAACTCTTCAACTTCGCGGTTATGTTGCGGCAATGCACGAGGCAGGTTATGCGAAGGCGAGTATTGCGCGCCGGTTGGCGTCGCTTCGTAGTTTTTTCAAATTCGGAATTCGCGACAAGTGGGTTACGGAAAATCCCGCAAAACCGTTACGAAATCCACGCGGACACCGTAAACTTCCTTATTTTCTTTCCACCAAAGAAATCGGACAATTATTAATTGCTCCGCCGTCATCGGATCCGTTTGGGGTTCGTGATCGGGCGATTCTTGAAACAATGTATTCTGCCGGAGTTCGTGTTGGGGAATTAGTTACGATGAATCTTGGCGATCTTAGTCTTTCGGAAGGTTTGGTTCGTGTTCGGGGAAAAGGACGAAAGGAACGTTTTGCTCCGCTTGGTTCTTATGCGGTCAAGGCGATTCAAAAATGGTTTCGTTACAGAAAAGAAATTCTGGCGGGTAATATTGATGCGTTAGGTCGCCGCCGTCCTTCACCGAAACCGTCAAAATCAGCCAAACGAAATCTGAAACTCAATTCCGGTGACCAACCGCTTTTTCTCACCAAATTTGCCGGACGCATGTCCACTCGCAGTATTGCGCGAATGCTCGAAAAATATTTGCAACTTAAAGGTCTTGATTCCCGAACCACGCCGCACACGCTTCGCCATAGTTTTGCGACACATCTTTTGGATCGCGGGGCGGATATTCGCAGTGTTCAGGAACTTTTGGGACACAAAAGCCTTGTTACAACACAAATTTACACCCATTTAAGTACGGCAAACCTCCTCGAAATCTACGAAAAAGCACACCCAAGAGCAAAATAAACTTGTAATTGTCGATTTTATTTTTTATTACAGAAAAAGAAATAAGTCCGCAAATGACGATGATAATTTTTTGAGAATACAAAACAACAAAACAGACGAAAAAAAAGTTTTTTGTTTTGGTGTTGACAGATTTAACGGGGCGTGTATAATCACGAACAATTAATTTCTGAATTTTTATTTTAAATTTTGGAGACCAAATTAAATTTTAAAAAATAAATTGCCCGAATTTTTGTTCGGGTATTAAAAAAATCGAGTACGTCAACTGTTATAAGAATCGCTTCGGCGAACTGTAATTTTTTACATGACAACCGGATTTTTCGGGTAAAAAATTATTGTGACTTGATAATGTTGCGTGTCTCCCGCTAAGGGAGCGTCACGTATCAAGTCGCGGGTATAATTCAGCATTACATTTTGAAACCGTAATGCACCACTTTTGTCGGTGGGAATGAACCTGTTTTTATAACCGTGTCGCTCCTGTCTGAGAGTGATACTTCTGTTGCCGTTTCTCGGCGTTGAGTTTGTTTCCCACTTTGTAACAAAAACAGATTATTTGTTATGTAATCTGTAAACATGTTCCTTTTTTTTCATAAGGAGAAATACTATGAAAAAGACTCTCGGTTTTGGTTTTACACTCGTTGAACTGCTGCAGATTATTTGTAATGTAATCTGTAAAATTCTTTACTTTTTTTTCACAGGAGAAAAAAACATGAAAAAGAAATTACGTTTCGGTTTTACACTTGTTGAACTTCTTGTAGTGATTGCGATTATCGGAATGTTAAT
>JAISNF010000478.1 GCA_031276415.1 Planctomycetaceae bacterium | reverse complement strand
AATCAAAATATTACCATTATCAATTTCCTTCAATATCTCCAAACCAGAAAGAATCATATTTATTTTATTGCGTTGCTTAGTAATTATTTGTAGTTTTCAGGGCGAAACCCGGCAAATTTTAACTCCATCGAAATTTTAATGGAATACGGGTTTAAAACCATCGGAAAATAATATTTTTTTGGATAAAGGCGATAGCTTCGTGAAATAAAACGTAACCGAGAGGTTTTTTTCCGCAATTGATTCTGGCACTGCATTCTGCACCGGGTCGCAACGACGGCGGTAATGAATCCTGATCGTCCAACGCAACCTTAATCAAAACCGTGTTCAGATTACTTGTTGCTGCTCCGGCACTTCCGGTATCCGTCCGAACTTCCGCCCGATCATGAATCTCTGTTACCGTTCCGTAATATTTAACCGCCGGTTCCGTTGCCAGCACAAACTCAACCCGAAGTTGAGCATTGGGATCATCTTTTTCAATTTGTTTTTGAAACATAGCAATATGTCCCATGTGTTTTTCAGGCATTGCCAGTTCGAGTTGCCAGGGACCTTCAAGATCGGCAATTTCCATAACATATTGCATTCGGCTGATAGGTCGTTTTTCTGTGAGCCGTTGTTTCACATCCCACGAAACAACAACTCCATCCATTGGTGATGTAATAAATAAATCCGGTTTTTGGCGGCGTTCGTGAATTTCTAATTTCGCTTCAACAGTTGCGAGACGAATTTTTGCTTGTTCCATTTGTCCTACCAGTTCCGTTTTTTCGTAATCACTCAACCGTTTATCCTGATCTTGTTGTTTTCGTTGTAGTTCGGCGATTTTTTCAACGATTTCCTGTTTTTCACCGAGTAATTGGATGCCGGTTGCGTCGAGTTCGGAACTTCGGAGTTCGAGCAGAGTTGTTCCGCGATAGGCAATTCCGTCCTCACCGATAAACGGTCCCTTTACTTTCGTGTTGTGATCTACGAAAAGTTCTTTGACTTCGGCGTCTAAAGGCGAATAAATTTTTTGACGCCGTGTTGGTTCGAGAGTTCCGTTGCAGTGCATTTGGAAGGAGTAAGGGAAAAACACCAAAACGCCGATCACCGCCAAAATCAAGATCGAAACGACAATTGTTTTGGGTAACAGTTTTGCGGTGAACAACACTTTTGATTTTCCGATT
Organism: Planctomycetaceae bacterium; assembly: GCA_031276415.1. Classification (GTDB taxonomy): domain Bacteria; phylum Planctomycetota; class Planctomycetia; order Pirellulales; family Thermoguttaceae; genus WRKP01. Next base: position 1,700 of record JAISNF010000478.1, on the reverse strand, counting down.
AATTTCCAGAGCGGCATGAGGAAGATGCTATGATGTTCAAGAGCGTTTCCCAATGCGGAGCAGGCGTGTTCGGCGACAATTTCGACACGTTTTCTCATACGTTCCGGTATTCGGCTGTCTTCGATTTGTTCAACCAGTAAAGCGCCGAATGGCGGTTCTTGTTTTGTTCGTCGCAACGGGTTATCTTCTTCTTCGTTATCGTTTTTAGTTTTTCGGAACAGTGGAAAAACGGCAATCATTTTTGTATGGGCTTCATCGACATAATCTTCAACTGCTTTTTCGACTTGTGGGGCAAAATCGGAGGTATCGCCGGTGTACCAGATTGGTTCGCCGGCTTTAACGACAGAAGTGGCGAGTTTTCCGAGCAAGCGAACCGTGGTGGCGCGTTTATCGACGACATCTTGTCCGCTTACGGCAACAATTTTACAACGTCTTCCTTGCCGGAGAGCGATACTAACACGATCACATTCGATAAGGCGTCGTCCTTCATTGGCGATTGTGTAGGTAGTTGTTGGGACATCAAGACTTCGATGAATTGTTCGGGTGAAATCTTCGAGGAGAGTCCAAAGGGTTTGTCGTTCGCTGAAATTACGGAGTTGCCGGTTTTTGTAGTAATCGGTAGCGAGGACACAAACTTGAGCCAGAAATCGTAAAAATCCGCGTTGTGTTGGGGCGTTGGTATCGGAGCGTTGAATAATTTCAACGAGTCCGACGACTTCGAGTTCAGTTCGTATGGGGCAAAACATTAGGAGCCAATCGGTGGGATTACCGGATTCTTCTTCACCTTCGATTCCGGCGTGTGGTGGGATAAGCGTACCGGTTTCGGGACCGTGCAACATACGATAAAGGAGTCGGGCATGTTTTTGGTTGGATTCTTCTTGCAGGGCGAGTTCTTTGATATTAACCTGATAAGCGAGGGTCAAGGTTCCTTCTTCAAAAGTCCAGAGCGCACCGCCGACTGCTCCCATTGCTGTAACAACCCGATGTAAAAATTCACCGTGATATTCATTGGGGCTGATATCCAGTTTTGAAAGTTGTGTAATCTCATTGACGATTACGCGAATTTGGTTTTTTGTTTGTTCAATGAGAGTTTGGTCGAGGATTTCTTGGGAACTCATTATTAATCGGGAAGGAATAAAAATTGAAAAGCCCAATTAGTAGAGAATAAACAATACTATGGACGATTACAGAGAAAAAATGGAATCAGTGGTTGATTGATTCACTTCCCACTCTTTTCAATATCTTATTGAATTTTTTTATATTTCGCAAGAGAAAAACAACCTTTTTCCATAAAACATCTTACAATCTGCCTAATTTTTTGATTTAATACGCATAAATTATTAAAAAGGGCAACGTCTAATAACCACTTTTTTATTTAACACCGAGAAGAAAGTTGATAGTTGAGAGTGGATAGTGGGGAGTTTCGCAAGCGGAATTTTTGTCTGAACTGTAATTCGTGTGATTGATGTGATTGATTCAAATTGCCCCAGCGGGGCAATTCCAAAATAGCGATGGGTTTTAACCCATCGCTACAATTGGATCTACAATTGGAGCTACAATTGGATCTACAATTGGAGTGGAGATTGGATAGTTTCGCAAGCGTAACTGTCTATTTTCTTTTTAACCACAGAGAACACAGAGAGCACAGAGAGAAATTTTTTGAACCATTCAACACGCACAAAACAAGAAATTTGTAATAG
>JAISNF010000100.1 GCA_031276415.1 Planctomycetaceae bacterium | reverse complement strand
GTCCGCAGATTACGCAGATAGACGCAGATTGTTTTTTTCGTCCGCAGATTATACAGATAAACGCAGAAAATAATTTGTGTTTATCTGCGAAAATCTGCGTAATCTGCGGACTGTTTTCTTTTCTCTGTGGTGAAATAAAAAACCGGTTATTAGAAGTTACCTAGAAATTAAAAAATTTGCTATTGGATAATATTGATTCAACAGATATAATACCCTTCCTTTCGTTTGTTTAGGATTATTATTGAGGGATATTATCAGGAGAAATTATGCGATCCATTGCAATTATGAACCAAAAAGGCGGCGTCGGTAAAACAACGACCGCTGTTAATGTTAGTGCGGCATTGGCAGCAACCGGAGCAAAAGTCTGTTTGATCGACCTCGACCCACAAGCCCACGCAACCCTGCATTTCGGAATCGAACCACAAGTCGAATTTGATTCAATTTACAACGTTCTGGTCGGCGAAATGAAATTGTCCGACGTCCGCAAACAAGCAGGCGAAAATCTTTGGATCATTCCCGCTCATCTCGATTTGGCAGCAGCAGAATTGGAACTTGCCGGAGTTGTTGGACGCGAAATGATTCTCCGCGATAAACTGGCTGTCGATGATATGAAATTCGATTACATTTTTATCGATTGTCCGCCTTCACTAGGTGTTTTAACAATCAATGCGTTGACTGCTGTCGACGAAGTTTTTATTCCGCTCCAACCCCATTTTCTGGCGTTACACGGTCTGAGCCGGTTGCTCAAAACAATCGAACTGGTTGCCAGACGCCTCAATAACCGGTTAATGTTAAGCGGAGTAATTCTTTGCATGTATGACGGACAAACCCGATTAGCATCGGAAGTTGCTCAGGATATTGACGCTTTTTTCCAACAAAAACACACCCAGCCGACAGTTTGGTCAAATGCTCAAATGTTTCATACAAAAATCCGCCGTAATATTAAACTTGCCGAAGCACCAAGTTTTGGTCGCCCGATTTTTGAATATGATTCAAATTCCAATGGAGCAGAAGATTATCGTTGTCTTGCCGGTGAAATCGCCCTTCAAGTACGATAAAATCAAGTACAATAAGAAAAAACAACGACAATACTTCAGCAGTTTGAAACGATGTGAAGTCAAAGTATAACCGCATTAAAATTATGGGCGGTTCATGTTATGATTTGACGTTGTGATTTGTTTGTTATTGAATGATTTTGCCGAAGACTTGTAAACCGGAATGGAGTTTTTTTCCATTCATCTCATGGCATTACGAATTTATGGTCTCCTTGATTGCAACAATTTTTTCGCTTCATGTGAAAAATTGTTTCGTCCTGATTTGGTGAACAAACCGGTTGTTGTTCTTTCGAATAACGACGGCGTTGTTATTGCGCGTTCACCGGAAGCGAAACAACTCGGTATTACAATGGGAGAAGCCTATTTCAAAATCAAACGCCTCGCCGAATCCGGTAAAATTACGGTATTTTCTTCCAATTTTTCGTTTTACGGCGATATTAGCAACAGAATTATGCAGATGTTGTACCGTTGGGTTCCGTTGGTTGAAGTTTACTCAATTGACGAAGCGTTTCTTGATTTTACCAATCTTGGATTTGATTTTGAAACAATCACTCCGCTCCAGCAGGAAATAGTTGCGACAATAAAAAAATGGACAGGAATTTCGGTTTCACTTGGATTGGGACCGACCAAGACTCTTGCGAAGGTTGCCAATGATATTGCCAAAAAAGGTATTGCTCAACAAGGTATTGTCCAACAAGGCATTACCCAACAAGGAAACGGAATTTGTAATCTGATGGAAAAAGAATACCGCCATGAAATGCTTTCGCATATTGAAATTGATCAGGTTTGGGGAATCGGCAGGCGGCTGGCTCCTAAAATGGTGAAGTTGGGCATTCATACTGCCCGTGATTTGACAATGATTGATCCGCTTTGGATGCGTCGTAAATTTGGTATTCTTCTGGAACAATTGATACGGGAATTGAATGGAGAACATTGTATTGATTTAAATAATGTACCGTCACCGCGAAAAAGTATTCAGGTATCGCGTTCTTTTCATGACGCTGTTGATGATTTTCCGACGCTTGCCGAAGCGGTGGCGACTTTTGCCGCCAAAGCCTGCGAACAAGCCCGAAGTGATGGGACGGTTGCGGCGGGAATTTATGTTCATCTTAATACGAGCCGATACAAAGAGCCGTATTTTTCCGAAAGCAAAGCACAAGGATTTGATCGGGCAACCGCTCATTCGCCAACAGTAATCCGAACCGCTTTGGAATTATTGAAAAGTTTATTCCGGCAAGGAACACAATATAAAAAAGCAACGGTAATTTTACTCAATCTGCAAGATAACGCCGTAACAAAATCACAGGGAATGCTTTTCAACACAGACAATAAAACGCCGGAAAAACGTAATCAGGAAGAACGGTTAATGAAATCTGTTGATCAAATTAACCAAATGTTGGGAAAGGGAAAATTATTTTTCGGTTCTCAAGGAATGAAACAAAATTGGCGAGGTGCATCCGAACACCGAAGTCCCGAATACACAACGTGTTGGGATGAATTACCGGTTGTCATGGCAAAGTGATATTTTTGGTTTTGTATTTAACCACAGAGAACACAAAATTCACAGAGAAGAAAATGTTAATTTTATAAAATTATTTTAGATCAAAAGTCAATTATAATTAAAACGAACATTTTGATTCCAATTAAAATTTCCTCTGTGTTCTCTGTGTCCTCTGTGGTTAATAAAAATATATTTGTGTTTTTTAGAGTTCCCTTTATTTACTTACGGGTATTACGATGTTGGACAAACTATTAAAAATGACGGGAATACTGGCACTTTATGGTTGTACCAGTATGTTTTTGGCGGCGGTTATTTTGGGGATTTACTTGAAATATGCGTGGCAGATTGACTATGAAAAATGGATTAAAATGCTTGCGATTGCGCAAGGGTTTGAGATTGCCGATATTCAGCGGGCGGTGGAGGATCGTATTGCGGAGATGAGTTACGAAGAGGTTTTGGAACACCGCGCCAAACGAACACGGGAAGATGAATTTCAACGTGAATCTATTGCGAAAACAATCGTCATTGCCCCGCCGCCAGCCGAACCGCCTGTTGAAGAAAAAAAACCGGAACCAAAAAATGATTCTTTGATTAAGGCATTTGAAAAAAAACTGGCGGAAGAGAAAAAGAAAGCCAATGATGCCGGACTTGCCGAAGAAACGCGGTTGCTGGAAAACATGGAACCGGAACAGGCAAAAGAGGTTATTCGGCGTCTTATCAAGGACGGTGCGATGCAACGTGTTTTGACTATGTTGTTAGGAATGGAGGAAAAAAATCGCGGTGAAATTTTGTACGCCATGCAAGGTGAAGAAGAACTCAAAGACCTTTGTGAGATTTTGCAACGCATCGGCAATGGCGAACCGCAAACGTCTTTAATTGACAACGCCGCCAAAAGCGTGAACGAAAAAACAAACAATACAACAGACAAAAAAACAAATGAAAAAACACCCCAATAATGAGAACTTTTAAAAACGACAAATTTATTTTTATTAACCACAGAGAATACAGAGAAAACTTGTCCGCAGATTACGCAGATTATCGCAGATTATTTTTAAATATAAAACAAAAAATTATCTGCGTCTATCAAGCGTAATCTGCGGACACCTTTTTTCTCTGTGTTCTCTGTGGTTAATAAAAAAAACCGGTTATTAGAAGTTGCAATAATTGTATTATCTTTTTTACCTTAGACGCGAAACGATAATGCAGGCGTTATGCCCGCCAAAACCGAAACTGTTGGATAACACCGTTGAAATTCTACACTCACGCGCTGCAAGAGGCGTAAAATCAAGATCACATTGCGGATCAGGATTTTCAAGATTGATCGTCGGCGGAATAATTCCGTCCCGAATCGATTGAAGACAAAAAATCGTTTCCACCGCCCCGCTTCCACCAAGAAGATGCCCAATCTGGCTTTTCGTACTGGAAATCGGAATTTTGTACGCCCAATCACCAAATGACCGTTTAATCGCACGCGTTTCCGCAATATCTCCAAGAATTGTCGCCGTCCCGTGAGCATTGATGTAGTCAATCTCACTCCGATCAATCCGAGCATCAGAAAGCGATTTCAAAATCGCCTTCATCGCCCCAGTTCCGTCCTCGTCCGGTTGCGTAATATGTGTTCCGTCAGATGTTAAACCGGTTCCAAGAACTTCACCAAGAATTTCCGCCCGTCGTTTTTGAGCATGTTCCAACGATTCCAGCACAAGAATTCCACAACCATCAGAAAGCACAAAACCGTCCCGATCTCGATCAAATGGACGACTCGCCCGTTCCGGTTCGTCATTGCGTTCCGATAACGCCCGCATCGCATTGAAACCCGCCAAGCCCAACGAAGTTGCCGCCGCTTCACTCCCGCCCGCAAGAACAATGTCCATCTCTCCATAACGAATCATCTTCATTGCGTCCGTTAAAGCGTTAATCGATGTCGCACACGCTGTCGCTACAGCATACGAAGGTCCCGTTAAACCATAATATATTGAAACATTACCGGCAGCCGAATTAGGCATAATCTTGGGAATAGTAAACGGAGAAACTTTTGAAGGACCTTTTTGAATAAGCCGAAGATGTTGGTTTTCAATTTCACTAAGCCCGCCAACACCACTGCCAATCACAACCGCACAACGATCACGGGATTCCGCTGAAAAATTTGAAAAATCAAGACCGGATTGCCGAACCGCTTCAATAGACGCAACCAACGCATATTGAACAAAACGTTCCAATCGTCTGGCGTCATGTAAAGGAATATACCCTTCGGTTGAGAAGTCACGGCATTCACCGGTGATCAAAGACTTCATACCGTCCATGTGAGGCGTTGTCGTCCGGCGAATACCCGAAACACCATGACAAATTTTTTTCCAGACATCCTCCGTGTTAAAACCAAGAGGCGTCACCAGTCCATAACCCGTAACAACAACACGATGCATGATGGGAAGAATGGAAAATGTAAAAACAGGAACGGAACAGAACCTTGTAATTTTTGCTATTTCGCAACTTCACGATTGCTGAGAATCAGATAAGCAACAATGAAAATAGGAATAGCATAGGCTAATGTCATAATACCATGATTCAAAAGCCAACCCGCCGGAATATCAAATCCGGAAACAACCGCCGTGTCATACACCGCATACTCGGAAAGCGGCGGCACTGCCTGACCAATTAACGTTAAAAAAAGACCAAAGACTTTATCCGCCGCTTTAATAAACGAAGTCGAAAAACTAGTTGGTAAATCTACAACCATGTTTTGCTGAATAATAAGCCGGTAAAACGATTCAAACGGTCCTCCGCCAAGAACCCTGTTCAAACCAATTTCAATCATAAACGTTTTGGAAAAACCGGCAATCATAATGCCGATTGTCGAAATCATCGCAACCGCCCCGCTTAAAAATGTGCTAAACAACACGCCAAACGAAATGACCAGCACCATCTGCATCCAAATACCAAAATAACCCTTAACAAAATTCAATTCGACCGAACCGTCATTCGCCCGAAGATATAAATCCGCTTGAGCCACCCCAATATATTGTTGATTGTCAATACATTGCAACCAAATTTCAAAACGTCCGTCCGCAACAATGTCTTTGTAAAAATCAAAATCACGATGTTCGGTGAAGTTCGGATCATTTTTTTCTTTTCGGGCGGTTTCGTCATCGGGAAAAGCGTAAGCCGCTCCGGTAGGAATTCGTCCGCGACGTTGAATAATTTGCGGTGTGCCTTCGAATACCCAGGGAATTGTCAACGCTTTGGTAATAAATTCTTCGGTACTAAACGTCATCACGTCAACCCGTAATCCGGTTACGGGATTGCGAACCGCCAAACTGCCGGTAACTCGTTTTTCAATATCGCCTTTGTGTGTTCGGAAAACACCTAACGTCATTTCAACCGGCAAACCGTCCCGAAATTGATCTTTGGGAAACATCTCTTCGCGAATCCCGTCAAAAGCAAAAACAGCGGCTTCTTCGTAACTGCCTTCGGAGAGTTTTGTACTACCGCCAATATAAGAACGATATTCCCATTCGTGACCGACATTGATTCCTTTGTTGGTATCCAAACCGTCGGCACCGCGAAAACCAAGTTTTGCGTAAACCGGAATCCGCGCTTGAAGTGTTCCCTGTGAAGCGTGAACAAGATATCGGGTTTGATCGCCGACTTTTTCCTGCGTGATAAGATGAGTATGACCATTGACAATTCCAACACTCACTGTTCCATCGGCAAACACAACAACAGGATGTTTATGACCATTGGTAAGACGTGTTTCGCCGCGAAAAATAATTCGTTTAGGATCATCGGTTGTTGTTCCGGCTTCGATGGAAACCGGAGTTAAATCTTCTTTTTCGGTAAGAACATGCGTATGTTGTAAGCCGTTGGTTACAAAAAGATAACTGGTGAAACCCATCAAGACCAGAATAATTGTTCCGATGAGTCCGATACCAAGAACACGTCCAAACACCAATTCACTGCTGCGAACCGGTTTGGTAACAACAGAATAAATTGTTTTTGTTTTGAAATCGGTTGGAATGCTGAAGGAACTTAGGAACAATGAGAGAAGCAAAACGAGAATCGTTGTTGCTCCCATGACAAAGGACATGTAGAGTTTTGCGGGGTCTTCGCTGTTGGGATCGAGAAACCAACCCGCAAATAACAACAGAATCATAAACAACGCAAAAACAAACAAAACACGACGCCGAATTGATTCTTTGATGGTTAATCGGGCGATTGCCCAAGTGCGGCTTAACGAGAGCGAGGTAAAATTTTCGATGCCGCGTTCTACTGCACGGTAAAACGGCACTAAAAATCCCGAAAGACCATACCGAATAACAGAAAATAACGCCCCAATAATGAGTGCCGTAATAAATAAAACGGCAACTGCTTGAAGCCAATCACGAGCAGCAACAGGAAGCCACTCAAAAAACGGTAAAACATTTTGTTCTAAAATCATGGACGTAAATAAAAAAATAAATTGATGTAAAAAATAACCGGAACAATAAAACGACAACAAAATGACAACCAATCAATAATTACGCTGCAATGATTAATGATTTACGGCAATGATTTACGGACATATTTCCGAGATACCGATTATAATTATATTTCAGTTTCATTTCAGCGTTTTTCTTGATTTTTAATTTTGCTATTTTACATGAAATAAGCAACGATGCAAGTTCTCTATCCGGCGGTTGTGTATTTTTCTATTTTAATCTCAACAAGAAAACAAAGAATTGTCCGCAGATGACGTAGATAATCGCAGATATTAAAAAATTGTCCGCAGATGACGCAGATTATCGCAGATGAATTTTAAAATATGAAATAAAGTTAAAAAATTTTTTGTATATTTTGTTGTTTCATATTATCAAAAAAACAATCTGCGATCATCAGCGTAATCTGCGGGCTATTTTCTTTTCTCTGTTGGTTAATAAAAATAAATTTGTGGTTTTTAGAAATTCCCGTTTCAAAATTCGGTTATTCTTCGGGTTGACCGGTAGAACCGAAATCGAGATTTTTGAATTTCTTCGAACCGCGAAGTTTATTCAATGCCGTTTTTGTTATGTTCGTATTGTCCTTCAATGTGAGATTTTCAAGTTTCGGCATCGCTAATAATAAATCTACAGAAGCATCCGTAATTTGTGTTGAACGAATCGAAAGAGTTTTCAAATTCGTTAATTTTGAAATCGTTTCCAACGCCTGATCTGTTATGGGAATTTCCCAAATGTCAAGCGTGTCAAGGTCTTTTAAATAAACCAAATTCAAAAATCCCGCATCAGAAACAGAAGCCAATTCGTTTAAATATAAACGTTTCAATGTGGTCAGTTCCCGAAACACTTCCATTCCTGTATCGTTAATAGACGGAAGACCGCGCAATGTTAGCCGGTTTAACTTCATTCCTTTTAGTTCCAAAATTCCAGACGAACCAAATCCCTGACAACGCATTATGATTAAATTGGACAGTTTTTCAAATTGCCGGATAAATTGACCGGAACGATCCGTAATATTGAAATCCTGAATTTCCAGCGTTTCCAAACCCTTGATCGCCGTTAACGCTTCCAAACCGGTATCATCCACCGCCGGACTTAAATGTTTCAGATTTTTCAGTGACGGCAGCGGCGTAAGATAACTCAAACCACTGTTGCCAACCTGCATATTCGCACGAATATCCAATGTTGCCAGTTTCGGCAATTCCGAAATGTCCATCATTCCAAATTCACTAAAATTACAATAATTGATGACCAGTTCCGTTAATTCCTTTAATTTAGCAATCTCTTTCAACGAAGTGTCCGTCAATAACGTATTCGATGAAATATCCAAAGCAGTCAAAGCCGGAAGCGATGCCACAATCATTTTGACGGCGTTGTCGGTAATACTCGAATTTTTCAATCTCAGACTTTTGAGTTTTTTCAAGCCGGTGAGTTTGGCAACCATCGAATCGTTCAGTTCGCGGTAATTCGCAATCAACAACGTCTCCAAGTCCGTTTGTTTGGCGAACAAATCAAACGCTTCATCAGTCAAATCCGAACTGTCAATAACAATGGATTTGACCGTTTGGGCTGGTGTCAATGTCCATTTACCTTTTAACTTTTCAACAAATTCAACAACCTCTTTTCCTTCCGGTGTTGCCGGCAATACCGGAACAGATCGCACCGGCACCGCAGAAGACGTTGCGGAAACATCCGGTTTTGCGGATTCCGGTTTTGCCGGTTCCGAAGTTGGTGATTTCGGCGGTGTCGGCGAAGACTTCGGCGGACAACCCGTTAAACAAAGTAATAACGTAAACACAAAAATAATAGAAATCAGTCGCATCGTTTTTATTAAAGTTTTCATTAAAGTTTTCATTAATTTAGTTAGGTGTTAAAAAATTGACAAAACAGGGAATGAATCCCTTCCGATAAATATTTTTGCACGGTAAATTGTTTTTATAACCACAAAATTGTATCTGATTTGCACGAATTTTTGCGGGAATATTTGTTGTTTTACATTTTATTTCGTTTTGTTGCGAGTTGATTCTTCGCGGGCTAAGCCGGCAGCACCAATGTAACCGGCATCAGAACCAAGAACAGCAAAATCAATCGTAATATTTTTCGCAACGGCTTTGAATGCACGACTTTTGACTTCGTTAATTATTTGAGTCAGAAAACGTTGACCAAGCGGCGCATCACGACCGCCAAACGTCATTGCCCCGCCCAACAAAATACACGCCGGATCAACCGTGTTCAATAACGAAACAATACCAAGACTAAGATATTTTGCCGTTTCCATAACAATTTCGTAGGCTAACGGATCACCTTTTTCGGCTTCATGGTACACAATTTTGGCAATTTCGCCGAGTCGGGTTTCCGGTGAAATTTTGGAACGGATAGAAGATTCGCGGCGATCTGTGAGATTCATGGTTCGCCGGGCAACTCCAATTGCGCTGCAATAAGCCTCAAGATGTCCGCGTTGTCCGCAACCGCAGAGAAGAGCATTATCAGCACAATCAATAACCAAATGTCCGCATTCTCCGCCATAACCCGTCGCACCGTCAATAGAACGCCCCTCAATAATAATTCCGCAACCGATTCCAGTTCCCAATGTCAACAACGCCATACTCGGTTGCCCGCTCGCCGAACCAACCCAATATTCCCCGTAAGCCGCAGCGTTAGCATCGTTACAAAAAGTAACCGGAAGATCAGTGAGTCTTGAAAGTTCATCGCAAATTGGAAAACCTTCCCAACTATGTAAATTGGGCGGTTGACGAAGTTGTCGGGTTCGCATATCCATTGTTCCGGGAATTCCAAGTCCGATTCCGTTACAAGACGCTTTGTCAATGGGCAATCGCCGAATTGCTTCGGCGATTAATTCGGTTGCGGTTTGCGGATGGGGTTCTGTTCGGATGGAAATACAACTCAAATGAATACCTTTATCATTGACCGTACCGGAATCAATAGAACGTCCGTAATCATCCACCAATCCGATTTTAATACTGGTTCCGCCGACATCAACTCCTACAAAAAACGGAGTTTTCGCTTCTTTGACCGAATACAATAATCTTTTTTCTTCCATTATTTTTAGTTAAAATTAGGTGTTACAGTGTTGAACTAAACGTAAAGGAAGTTATTATAACCAAATATCAAAAATAAAAAAAGTAACCCGCAAAAGTAAAATAAATAATTATTCCGGTAATTTTATTTTGTGAACTTCTCCAAGCGGCAACTTCTAAAAACCGGTTTTTTGTTTAACCACAGAAAAATTGAACCACAGAGAACACAGAGTTCACAGAGAGGAAAAGTGTCCGCAGATTACGCAAATTAGTGAATAGTGAATAGTGAATAGTTGTGGATTAAAAATGTTTTGGTAAATAATTCCGCATTGTGCCGTTGTTCACAATTCGCTATTCTCTATTCCCTAAAAAAATTATTGACGTCATTGGCGGACTCATTTTTTTGTCTGAGCATTTTTTGTTTGGGCATTTTTTATCTGGTCATTTGCGGTAAAATAAATGGGCAGTTACAGATTTCAGATTTTATCAAATTGTACGAAAAATAACAGCATTTTTTTTAACGGTAATTTTTTATGAAACAATCAATAGACAAGTTCGATATTCAATCTCCTTTTAATCCGTCGGGCGATCAGCCGCAAGCGATTGACGCTTTAATTCGCGGTATTGAATCGGGGCAGAAAATGCAATCACTTAAAGGTGTTACAGGTTCCGGTAAAACATTTACAATGGCAAATGTTATTGCCCATTTCAACAAGCCGACTCTTGTAATGTCGCATAACAAAACACTTGCCGCACAACTCTATTCTGAATTTAAAACATTTTTTCCAAACAATGCGGTTGCTTATTTTGTTTCTTATTACGATTATTATCAGCCCGAAGCCTATATTCCGCAACGAGATATTTATATTGAAAAAGATGCTTCTATCAATGAGGAAATTGATCGTCTTCGTCTTGCGGCGACAAGTTCTCTTGTAACGCGGCGTGATACGATAATTGTTGCCAGTGTTTCGTGTATTTACGGTCTTGGTTCGCCGAAAGATTATAAAGAGATGATGGTTACGTTGCGTGTTGGTGAAGAAGTTCAGCGTAACAAAATGCTTGCGCGGCTTATTGATATTCAGTATGAGCGAAACGATACTGCTTTTGAACGCGGACATTTTCGGGTTCGCGGTGATTCTGTTGAAATTTGGCCTTCGTATGAAGAGTTTGCGATTCGGGTTGAATTTTGGGGCGATGAAATTGAACAAATTTCAATCATCAATCCGCTCACCGCCGAAACAATTCGCCGTCAGCCGGAATTTTACATTTATCCCGCCAAACATTTTGTCATGCCGGAAGAGCGGATTCAAGCGGCAATTGAACGTATCGAAAAAGAATTAGCGGAACAATTAAAGATTTTCAAAGAACAAGGTAAACTGCTTGAAGCGCAACGATTATCGGCAAGAACGAAGTATGATATTGAACTCATGCAGGAGATTGGATATTGTCCGGGTATTGAAAATTACAGTGCGCCGTTGTCGGATCGTCCGGCGGGGAGTCCGCCGGAAACGCTGTTTGATTTTTTTCCTGACGATTATTTACTTTTTGTCGATGAATCACATGTAACAATTCCACAAATCAGAGCAATGTTTCACGGCGATCAGGCGCGGAAAAAAAATCTGGTCGAACACGGTTTCCGTTTGCCGAGTGCGTTGGATAATCGTCCGTTAAAGTTTGATGAATGGATTGAACGAATCAATCAATCTGTTTTCGTTTCAGCAACTCCGGGACCTTATGAATTGGAGCAATGCAAAAATCATTTTGTTGAGCAAGTGATTCGTCCGACGGGACTTCTTGATCCTGTTGTCGAAGTGGCTCCGGCTTCAAAACAGATTCCGCATTTAATGGAACAAATAAAGGAACGTGTCGCCGCCGGAGAACGTGTTCTCGTAACAGCCTTGACCAAACGTCTTGCTGAAGATATTGCGGCGTATTTTGAGAAACAGAAAATCCGTTGCAAATGGCTGCACAGCGAACTGGATGCGTTTGAACGGGTTGAGTTGTTACGGGATTTGCGCAGCGGAAAATTTGACGTACTGGTCGGAGTGAATTTGTTACGTGAAGGTCTTGATTTACCGGAAGTTTCGTTGGTTGCGATTCTGGATGCGGACAAGGAAGGTTTTTTGCGGAGTGAAACATCGTTGATTCAGACAATCGGGCGAAGTGCGCGAAACGTTAATGCGAAAGTAATTTTGTACGCCGACAAAGTAACAGAATCAATGCAAAAAGCAATTGATGAAACAGAAAGGCGGCGTAAAAAACAGAAAGCGTACAATAAAGAACACGGAATTACGCCGGAAACAATTAAGAAAAATATTTCCAAAGGAATTGAGGAAGCGGTTGAATCTCACGCAAGTGCATCTACTGCTGCCGCTCTTGGGCAGGACGAGGAGTTATTTGTTACGCGGGAATTGATTAACGAGTTGGAAAAAGAAATGCTTGAAGCGGCGGATCGTCTGGAATTTGAACGTGCTGCGGTAATTCGTGACCGGATTGAAGAGATGGAAAAACATATCGGAAAAAATTCAAAGTTGATTGATTTCAAAAGAAAACAAAGTAACAAAAAACACCGCAAAGGTCGTGAACTGCCAAAACCGGAACGATAAAATTATCTCAAATTATCTTCAAAATATAAAACAACAAACCGGTCGAAAAAAAAAAAAAATTGTTTTGGTGTTGACAGGTTTAACGGGTCATGTATAATCACGAACAAATTAATTTCTGAATTTTTATTTTAAATTTTGGAGACCAAATTACATTTTGAAAAATAAATTGCCCGAATTTTTGTTCGGGTATTAAGAAATAGAGTACGTCAACAAAGCTAAAGTCGCTTAGGCGAACTGTAATTTTTTACAGACCAACGGATTTTCCGTGTAGAAAATTACTGTGACAATATAAAGTTGCGTGTCTCCCGCTAGGGGAGCGTCGCGTATATTGTCATAGGTATAGTTCAGCATTAAAATTTTGAAGTTGTAATGCACCACTTTGGTCGGTGGGAATGAACCTATTTTTTCAATCGTGTCGCTCCTAA
>JAISNF010000033.1 GCA_031276415.1 Planctomycetaceae bacterium | reverse complement strand
GATTTTTCCAAAGATATTATCAATTCATTGCATTGTCTGATTTTGGCTCAATTAAGAAACAATATTGATCCTTATCGGTTTATGAACGAAAACAGAATTTTTTTGAAACCGAAAATAATTATTTGCAACGATATTTCATGCGGAGTAGTTCCGATTGATTCGGAGATACGTTTATGGCGTGAATCCGTCGGGCGTATTTTGACGATTTTATCGAAACACGCTGATGAAGTTGTTCGATTATTTTGCGGTTTGGGAACAAAAATTAAATGATTATTCATCTGCTCCGGCATGGAAGAACAACTGCCAATGAAAAACATCTTTATTGTGGTTCTTCGGATCAGCCGTTAAGTTGCGGCGGCATTGAAGAATTACGGCAATTGAAAACGAAAATTCCGTTTCCAATTGCGGAACGTTATGTTACAAGCGGACTCCGGCGAACTATTGAAACGTTAAAAATTTTGTACAATAAAATACCGGATGCGGTTATTGAAGAACTGAACGAATATAATTTTGGTGATTTTGAAATGAAAACTTATGATGAATTGAAAGAAAATCCTGATTATCTCCGCTGGATTTTGGGCGAGGATCATGTTCCCTGTCCCAACGGTGAATCAAGGGAAAAATTTAGAAAGAGAATCCGTTACGGATTTAAACTTATTCGGGAAATGAAGGCGGACAGTGTGTTTACGGTGTGTCATGGCGGAGTGATTGCTTCTCTGATGAACATGTTATTTAGCGGACAGAAATTAAGTTACGATGAATGGTTGCCGAAAAACGGACACGGTTACACTATTGAAATTTCCGATACGGTTATGTCTTTTAATCCGATTTGAATTTGCTTTGATTTTTAAGAACGTTAATTAATTTCACCGGCGAAGGATGGAAACGATGGATAATATCGTACAAATTATTGTCTTGGCGGTAATCCTGGACAGTATTGCCGGTGATCCGCAAAATCCGTTTCATCCGGTCAGAATAATGGGTTACGGAATTTCGTGGGGAATAAGATTGCGTCAGTATTTTTGTATCAAATTGCCGATTATCAGTTTTGTGTGTGGAGTTCTTTTAACCGTAACGATTGTATTGACCGCTTATTTTGCAACAAAATATTTTATTGAATTTCTCAACGGGATTCAGACGTGGTATGCTTATATCGGCGAAGTGATTTTATGTTATTTTATTATTGCGCCCAAAGCACTTCGGGTTGAGAGTATGAAAGTTTATCAAGCCATCCAATCCGATGATTTGACGAATGCGAGAAAAAATTTGTCACGTATTGTGGGAAGGGACACGCAACATTTGGAATATCCCGCGATTATCAAAGCAACAGTTGAAACAGTTTCTGAAAATTTTTCGGATGGGGTGATCGCACCGCTTTTTTTTGTGTATCTTGGCGGTGTTCCACTTGGTATGGCTTATAAAGCGGTCAACACGTTGGATTCCATGATCGGTTACAGAAATGAAATGTACGAATATTTTGGAAAGTTTGCTGCTCGTTTGGATGATATTGTTAATTTTATTCCGGCAAGAATATCGGCGTTTCTTTTGATTGCCGTAATTTTCATTACAAAAAATAATCCGAAACAGGCATTTCGGATTTACCTTAGAGACTGTTACCAACACACTAGTCCAAATTCAGCGCACACGGAAGCGGTTTGTGCCGGAGCGTTGGGATTGTGTTTAGGCGGCGATCATTATTATAACGGAAAACTTGTTTCCAAACCGAAAATTGGAGAGGATAAAATACCGCCTTCGCCTTCGCAAATTATTATTGTCAATCGTTTGATATATTTAGCAACGATATTAGCAGTTGTTCTTATGATTTTGATTGAATTAGGGCGGAGGTATATTTATGTATGAATATTGTCACGGCGGCAATGTCCGTTTTGAACCCAACGGAGCAGACTTTCTCGATTTATCCGCTAATATCAATCCGCTAGGATTTCCAGAAGGAGTTGAAGAGGCGGTCAAAAACGAGATACATTTTTGTTGCTGTTATCCAGACAATAAATCGT
The DNA here is from genome assembly GCA_031276415.1 of Planctomycetaceae bacterium. Taxonomy (GTDB): domain Bacteria; phylum Planctomycetota; class Planctomycetia; order Pirellulales; family Thermoguttaceae; genus WRKP01. Next base: position 6,593 of record JAISNF010000033.1, on the reverse strand, counting down.
TTCGGCTTCGTGAGTGTATTGCCGATTTTGAGCAGGTCAAACCGGAATGGATTTTTTGTGGAAATGGTTCTTCCGATATTATTTTTCGTTTGCCGTTTTGTTTGAAACCGCGAAAAGCATTGATAGAACAGCCGACATTTTCCGATTATGAACGATCTCTGAAATCATACGGTACAAAAATTCATTATCATAAACTGGAAGAAAATTGGAATTTTGAATGCGACGAAAATATTGCAACAATAGCGAAACGAGAACTTGTTGATTTGATATTTCTTTGCAATCCCAATAATCCAACGGGAATTTTAACGAAACGAAAAATAATTGAAAATTTGTTACGAAGTTGCCGGAATTGGAAAGCGGTTTTGGTGGTGGACGAATGTTTTATTGATTTTACGGAACAGGCGAATGATGTTACAATGAAGCCGTTATTATCAGAATTTGACAATCTGATAATTCTCAAGGCGTTTACAAAAATTTTTGCGTTACCCGGAATTCGTCTGGGATATGCAATTTGCAACAATAAAGAACTGATTGACAAACTATATTTTCACGGAACTGATTGGGCGGTTTCCAATCTTGCCCAAGCGGCGGGAACAGCGGCTCTTAAAAATGCAGAAACTTATCTGAAAGAAACGGTTCTTTTTGTGAAACAGGAAAGGCAATATGTTAAAGGGGAACTTGAAAATTTAAAGTACAAAGTTTTTGACAGTCAGGCGAATTTTTTGTTCATTAAAAGTCCTTACGATTTTGATTTGCAAGAGGAACTTGATAAACACCGAATAAGAATACGTTCCTACAAAAATATTGACGGTTTGGGTGCCGGATTTTATCGTTTGGCGTTATCGCAACATCAATATAATATCCGACTAATTGAAACAGTACAAAAAATTGTTTCGGAACAAAACAAAATCAGCAACAAAAATTTTGACAATGTTCAAGAGAATATATGTACAGATTTATGAAATTTGGGATTGGATTTATTTGTTTGTTTGATTCGCATGTTTACGGTGTGCAAAATGAAGAAAATGATTTTGATTTTTATGCCGTGTTACCTAACGTGTTTTCAATAAAATAGATTGAGGTGATTGATAATTAGTAATCAATTATTTAAAATATTTGAAATCATTGTAATATATTGTTTTTCTTTTTTGAATCAACCAATTTAGAGAAGAAATCAATGAGATGATGAGACGTATTCACGAGAATTTATATTTCAAAAATGTTATCTTTTTAGCCTTAATATATTATGCCTCAAAATACTGAACAAATAAAAGACAATATCGTTTCTTTTATCGATTTTTATATCGCTGAAATTGATGATAATTATAAATCTGGAAATGCGACAGAACATACCTATCGACCAACATTGCAATCGCTATTGGAAAATATTACGGCAAACTGGTCAATTACAGGTTTGTTGATAACAAACGAACCTAAACGTATTGCGTGCGGTTCGCCCGATTATATTATTACGCGCAACGAAATTCCTGTCGGATATATTGAAGCGAAAAATATTGATGTTGATCTGGACGGTAAAACAAATAAAGAACAACTCGACCGTTATAAATTATCGCTCAATAATTTGATTATTACCGATTATCTTCATTTCAAATTGTTTCAAAATGGTGAACCGATTTGTTCCGTTACAATCGGTTACACCGAAAATAACAGAGTTAAAACGGATACAACACAATATGCCGCCTTTCTTGATTTAATACGTTATTTTGTACATTATCAGAGTGAAAATATCGTTTCCGCAAAACAACTCTCAAAAATAATGGCAATTAAAACAAGATTTATGGCAAATATTATTGAAAAAATAGTCGAAGAAGAAGATGATCATCAGGAAAACGATTATTCTCTTTTGAAACAACTGGAAGGTTTTCGCGAAATATTGATACATGATATGTCCGAAACAATGTTCGCCGATATGTACGCTCAAACTATTGCTTACGGTATGTTCGCCGCACGTTTGAACGATTATTCTGAAAAAAAATTCACAAGATCAAAAGCCGCAGAACTTGTTCCGCATTCTAATACATTTTTGCAAAAATTGTTTCAATATATCGCCGGTTGCGATCTTGACCGGCGTATCAATTGGGCAGTGGACGCTTTAGCCGATTTGTTCAATTTTGTTGATATAAAAAAAATATTAGAAGAATTTCGTCAATCAACACACGATCTTGATCCGGTAATTCATTTTTATGAAACGTTTCTTGCCGAATACGATCCGGCGTTACGAAAAAGTCGGGGTGTTTGGTACACGCCGCAACCGGTTGTCCAATTTATCGTACAAGCCGCAGACGATATTTTGAAACATGAATTTGAGTTGCCGCAAGGATTAGCCGATACTTCAAAAATAAAATTGCAACAAAAACCAGAACAAAAGAATAATGAAACAAAAGAAAAAGTTACCGAATATCATAAAGTACAAATTCTTGACCCCGCATCAGGAACAGGAACTTTTCTTGCCGAAATTACCAAAAGTATTTATCGGCAGTTCAAAGATCAACAAGGTTTATGGAACAAATATGTAAATGAACATTTGATCCCGCGTCTCAACGGTTTTGAAATATTGATGGCGTCTTATGTTATGGCTCATCTCAGATTGGATATGTTGTTACGTGAAACAGGTTATCAATTCACACCGCCGGACAATAATTTTTCGCAACGTTTACGGATTTTTTTGACGAATAGTTTAGAAGAAGCACGTCCCAAAACAACAAATCCGTTTGCTCAATGGCTAAGCAATGAAGCCAATGCCGCAAGCAGTATCAAAAGTAATGTTCCGGTTATGGTCGTGCTGGGTAATCCGCCGTATCGCGGCGAAAGTATCAATAAAAATAAATGGATTGAAATGTTGATACAAGATTATAAAAAAGAAATCGACGGAGAAAAGTTACGAGAAAGAAACTCAAAATGGCTCAATGACGATTATGTAAAATTTATTCGTTACGGACAATATTTTATCGAAAAAAACGGCGAAGGAATATTATCGTACATCAATAATCATAGTTTTTTAGATAATCCGACATTTCGCGGAATGCGATGGAATTTGTTACAGGCGTTTGACAAAATTTATATTATCAATTTGCACGGTTATACAAAAAAGAATGAAAGAACTCCTGAAGGAAATAAAGATGAAAATATATTTGATATTCAGCAAGGCGTAAGTATCAATATTTTTATAAAAACAAAACGTAAAAAAGAAGGTGAACTTGCGGAAGTGTTTTATTATGATTTGTATGGAAAACGAAACGAAAAATATAAATTTTTGTTAAAAAATAATCTTTCGTCCATAAAATGGAATCAATTACGTCCGCAAGCACCGCAATATTTTTTCGTGTTAAAAAAATTCGTCCGGCAAAAAGAATATAAAAAAGGTTTTAGTATTCAGGATTTATTTCCGGTAAATTCAGTTGGAATTGTAACAGCAAGGGATCATTTTACGATTCATTTATCGAAACAAAAGTTGATAAAAACAATTACCGATTTTATTTCTCTTGATAACAAAACTGTACGGGAAAAATATGATTTGGGAATTGATGTTAGAGATTGGAGTATTTCCGGCGCAAAAAAAGATTTAACTTCTCATCCTAATTTTAAACGTATTATGCCAATAAATTATCGACCTTTTGATATTCGTTTTACTTTTTACACAGGACATTCGAAAGGATTTCATTGTATGCCGCGCAATGAAGTGATGCAGCATTTTCTAACCGGCGAAAACATTGGTTTGATGGTTTGCCGGCAACAAAAAACGAACGATTTTTATCATTGTCTGATACATAATAATATTGTCGAATCGGGTTTTGTGTCCAATAAAACATCGGAAATAGGTTATTCCTTTCCGCTCTATCTTTATCCGTCCAATAATTTGATGAAAGATCATACGCGTAATCCCAATTTGAATAAAGATATTGTTAAAAAAATTTCTGACCGACTTGGTTTGAAATACGTAAATGAAAAAATTAAATCAAAAAAATCGTTTGCTCCGATAGATTTGCTTGACTATATTTATGCCGTGTTACATAGTCCGGTTTATCGTAAACGTTACAAGGAATTTTTGAAAATTGATTTTCCGCGAATACCCTATCCGCAAAATGTTGAAACGTTTTGGTCATTCGTAACATTGGGAGCAAAGTTGCGGCGGTTGCATTTATTGGAAGGAATAAAATTACAAAAAGGAAGGGCTAATTATCCTATTAACGGTACAGATAAAATAGAAAAATTAACGTATTCAGATAATAAAGTGTACATCAATGCAACACAATATTTCGATAATGTTCCGCCGGAAGCGTATGAATTTCATATCGGTTGTTATCAACCCGCTCAAAAATGGATCAAAGATCGATACGGACAAACATTGAATTTTGAAGACATTCAGCATTATCAAAAAATTATAACAGTATTATGGCAAACATTTAAAATACAAAAACATCTTGATAAAATTCCTTTCTAATACAATAATGTTGTTCAAAAGTTACTCAAAAAAAATCGTTCCGCAAATATCGTGTATTGTTTACTGTTCGTCGTTCATTACAATTTTTTGTTACTCATTTTAACTAGGAGAACCTATTATGAAAAAGAACCTTTTATTTGTTTCGGTTGTTTCAACCGTTTTAACTTTTTCTGCAACACCAATTCTTTTCGCCGACGAATTTTCCGAAGCGGATACGAATAAAGACGGTGTTGTGAGCAAGGAAGAGTTCAACACGTATCTGTCCGTCGGAACCGTAACACTTCCGCCGACGTTGGTGCAAAGTCTTTCGGATGCGGCGGCGGCATTGGCGAAAGATGATCTCAACGGTTACAAAAAACATTTGCCGACAATACTTGAATCGGTAAAACAAACAACCGGCGCCGTTCGTGCAACATTATTACCGTTATCGGAACGTCTTGTTGCGGGCAATGATTTGAAAACGGCACGGAAACCGTTTGAGCCGTTCAGCAACGCCGCTGCGAATTTTGTACTTGCACAACCGGCGGCAAAACGTCAGGCAAAAGTTTTTCAATGTCCAATGTCGCCGGTTCTTGGTGTTGGACGTTGGATACAAAAAGATAATCCGAAGTTACAGAATCCGTTTTTCGGTTCGCAAATGCTTACTTGCGGCAGCGAAGTGAAATAAACGAGTAAAATAAACGATTTAATTTGTTTACAAATGAAAATCAAGAGGCGGGCAACATTTCGCTGAAACATTACCCGCCTCTTGAATTGTTCAAATTTCGTTAAAATAATTAAATTATTCAAAAATTATTATAATCGAAAATTATTATAAATTTACCGGACGGTTATTGCTATAAACGTCACGAGTATCTGTTGTTGGTGTTGTTGACGATCCGCCGCCGCGAACACGCCGACCCGGACGAGCCTCACTTTCTTCGATAATACGAAGGAATAAGTCCTCCAATGTTGTAGCAGGATTACCGCTATAAATTAATTGGGCTTTGTCTTCTTCGATAATTTTCACGATTTGATTTTTGGCATTCTCGCTTAAACCTGAAACACGAATTTCAATTTCGTTCGCCACTTTCAAAAGGTCTTCAACACGCCCTAATTCTTTGAGTTCGCCCTGATAAAGAATACCGATACGATCACAAACATCTTGGACATCGGCTAAAAGATGAGACGACATAATAACAGTTTTTCCCTGACGTTTGAGATCAAGAATCAAATCTTTCATGTTTCGGGTTCCAATAGGATCAAGACCGCTGGTCGGTTCGTCCAGAAGAATCAAATCAGGATCATTGATCAACGCCTGAGCCAAACCAATACGCCGCGACATTCCTTTTGAATATTCACGCAATTGCCGTTTCCGCGCCGATTCAAGACCAACCATGCTAATAAGTTGAGCAATACGTTGACGCCGAACCGCTCCCGACATGTTAAATAATCGACCGTAAAAATCAAGCGTCTCTTCCGCATTCAAAAATCTGTACAAATAAGACTCTTCAGGAAGATAACCGATTTTCTCATTTTTGGCAACATCAGTCGCCGACTTGCCAAGAACAAAAATATCACCGCTCGTCGGAAATAATAATCCAAGCAACAACTTAATTGTTGTTGTTTTTCCAGAACCATTGGGTCCCAGAAGTCCAAAAACTTCGCCGCGATGTATTTCAAGATCAAGAGCCTTCAACGCCCTCACTTTTTGGCGTCCCCAAAAATCCCGATAAACTTTAGTTAAGTTTCTCGTTTCAACAACAATGTTCGATTCTGTACTCATAAAATTAATCCTCAATAAAAATAATCCCCGATAAAAATCAGGAAAAAAACAAACAAATAATCTCAACTTCAAACAATAATGCCGGAAACAATTTTTCCATTTCTTATTGGTTTATTGGTTTCAAATTTACACAAGCAACACAAACCGGCATTACAAAAAATTGCCCGATAAAGTTACCGTTTTACAATGACCTGCCAATAAATCCAACAATAACTGTTTCTACCGGCAAAATATAATAACCTGTAATTTACCAAAATACCCAAAGAAAAAAAGTCCTACGAAAAAAAACTTCTGAAAAAATAATAACCCTTGCAATACTTCATTAGGGAACTTCTAAAAACCACAAATTTATTTTTATTAACCACA
>JAISNF010000601.1 GCA_031276415.1 Planctomycetaceae bacterium | reverse complement strand
CGTTAAATATTTTACGTTTTGTTTTTCTTTTTGTAACCTTCTTCTCTGGGATTGATGCCAAGAGTTTAGCGTGGGATATGGCGGATATTGGTGCCGGTCTTATGGCGTGGTTAAACCTGATTGCGTTGATTTTGTTGAGTAATTTATCCCTGAAAGTTTTTTTCGATTATGAAAAACAAGTCAAAAGGGGAATTATAAATCCAACTTTTGACCCCGAAAAACTAGGAATAAAAAACACAACCGAATGGAAAAAAGATTCGGATTCTATTGACGACAAAGATAAGCATATCTCTTACAGCCGTATTGGTTGCTAATCTCTATCAATTTTGCCTACTGAGGTTGTGTTTTGTTAGGAAAAATTAGGTTGAAATGAGGTTATCGAAAATGAACACGAAAATGAACACGAAACCATTGAGGCAATTCTACGAAATAGTTATAAATTCAGCCGTGAACGGTTACGAATATTTAACCACAAAGAAATGTGTCCCCAGATGACGCTGATAGACGCAAATCGTTTTTAAAAAAGTCCACAGATTATACGTTTTATATTTTAAAATTATCTGCGGTAATCTGCGAAATCTGCGGTTAATACAAAAAGAGTTTCCTAGCGATTATTCTTTTTTTCCGTATCGAGTTGTTTCAACAAGATAGCGATTATTTGAGCGGGATTTGTATTGAGTAGGATTTCTTTTTCCTGCATGGAAAGACGATCCAAGACTTTAGCAAGATCGGCATTTAATTGAAGTATTTCGGACAAAAGCGGAACCGCAACAGTTTCCGGTTGGTTCGCATCCAAACGGCTTTTCAACGCCGCAATCTGTTCAACCCGTTCCGCCGCCGGAAGCGGACGCCGCAACTCTGTTTTTTCGTATGATTGAAGCGATTTACGCCAGTTATAATAATTTTGAAGCGTTTGAAACAATTCGTAACGGCGGGGAGAACGTTCAATACTTTCGTGTAATTTTCTAAGTTTTTGTTTCTTATCCCACGAGAGGTCTTGAAATTTTTTACAGTTGTTATAGAAACGATTATAAAGGGATTCGTCAAGATTTTCGATACGTTTTACGCGGCGTTTCAGTTCCGAAAACGACGGATGATAAACGGTTAAAGAGTCCAGTATCCGAATGGAAGAGGAAGGGCGGTATTCATTGGGATTAATTGGTTCTGTACCGGCGGGAAGCGGAGGGAGAAAAAGCCGCCGCTCCGCCAAAAATTGAAGCAACTCAGGATCATCATCAATAACTGTCAAATACATGTCCAAGCGGTCAATAATCGGCGAAGCAATTCGAATCCAAAAATTCTTATCAGGAGCCAAACTTTCGCCAAGCCGAAAAGAAAAAGCGAAACACAAAAGAAACAAAAATCCGATAAGAGCCGTTTTACCGGAAAACCGCCATTTTGTCCGATGCTGAATTTTCGCAACATTTTGTTCTTCCGAAAAGACAACAGTTTCGAGAGTTGATTCTACGAGTTCTTTATTGATTTCATTATTTAATTCATCATGTTTCAACAAATCCAGAAGTCGCCAACTTTCTTCTAATTGTGCCAATGTTTCTCGAAATTCCGGTTCGGCAGCCAATCGGTTTTCAACAATTTGGCGATCTTGCAATGACAATTCGCCGTCGAGGTATTCAACCAGAATTGCCTCATCTGAAGAAATATCATGAATGGCGTTTGGTTCTGAAGACATAGGATGTTTTGCAATTATATTCTGCACAGTAAAAAATTACCGTGAATTATTCAACGAAAATTATTTAGTGAAAATTATTCAACGAAAATTATTCAACGAAAATTATTCAGTGAAATTGTTATAGACGAACATTTTAATTTGCTCACCGCAACTATTCAAGAGATTTCAAGAGAATAAGTAACTTTTTAGTTGAGAGTGGAGAGTTGAGAGTGGAGAGTTTCGCAATACGGAAATTACCAAAATGTTTTGGCAATTCGATATTTTGTTTTTGGGACAAAATCAACAGATTTTGACGAGATCAACAGAATTGACAAAATTTACAGATTGACAGGATTGGCAAATAAAATATTTTAGTTGTTGCGATTTTACGTAGAGACGTAATGTATTGTGTCTCTACAACGGTTGGATGAAAACACTTCGCCGAAACATTGCCTCCAATCCCCAAAATAACGGCGGTGTTGAACCCACCGGACAAACTGAACCAATTTCACTGAAATATTATGATTTTCAACGAAACGTAAAAATATCTGACGGAGTATGTACGTCTTCGAATAATTTACGAAATTGTTCAACTAATTCTGTATGTTCTTTTGACAAATCGGTTGTTTCAGAAATGTCGTCGCGCAAATTATAAACGGCAATTGGTCCGTCGGAATTTTTAGAAACGTTTAATTGAATTCCTTTCCAATCTCCGATACGTGCGGCGCGTTTACCTCCTTGTTCATAAAATTCCCAGTACAAATATTCATGTTGTTTTTGTTGTTTGGGATTTCCAAGCAAGGTTGGAAGATAACTTACTCCGTCCAATCCTTCCGGTAAAGGTTCACCAATAAGTTCACAAACGGTTGGAAAAAAATCCCAAAATGCACTGATATGTTCGGTAACGGTTTCCGGTTTGATTTTGGAAGACCAACGCACTAAAAACGGAACACGAATTCCTCCTTCGGTCAGATCGCGTTTATAACCAGTGAGCAATCCGTTACTGTCGAACAAGTCACTACGGTGCCCCCCTTCATGGTGTGGTCCATTGTCGCTGGTAAAAATAACAATTGTGTTTTTTTCCAGATCAAGTTCTTTCAACAAATCCAGAACCTGACCAACCGTTTCATCCAGTTTATTTAACATAGCAGGAAATGCGGCTACTGGATTTTTTACCGGATCGGCACTTGAATATTTTACGTTCACTTTTTCAAATTCCGAATATTTTTCCCGCCAAGGAGCAATATATGTTTCCGGTATTTGCATTGCCGCATGAGGAATTGTGAACGGTAAGTAACAAAAAAACGGACGGCTTTTATTTTCACGAATAAACCGTAACGCTTCGGTAACAATCAAATCATGTGAATATGTTTTGCGATCAAGTTCGATTTTTTTGTCGTTATGGTGCAGATAAGGCGGGTAATAATTATGTGCATCTGCCTGACTGTAGTAGCCGAAAAACTCATCAAAACCGTGTTTCAACGGACTTCCTTCATTGTTGGGATTACCAAGTCCCCATTTACCGAATGCGCCGTTGGTGTAACCATATTTTTTGAGAATTTCCGCAACCGTTATCACTTCCGGCGCAATAGGAAAATCGCCAAAACCGTCGGGAGCGCGTCGGTTCCCGCGAACAAATGAATGTCCCGTATGTTTTCCGGTCATCAGAACGCAACGTGACGGAGCACAAACCGTGCTACCGGCATAGTGTTGCGTAAATTTGAGTCCTTCTTTTGCTAAGGAATCAATTCGTGGTGTTGTGAATTGTTTTTGACCATAACAACTCAAGTCACCGTAACCAAGATCGTCGGCAATAATGTAAACGATATTAACTTTATTGTTACCATTTTGTTCGGCGGATAATGTTTCACCATTTATAATAAATGGAAAACACAAGACGAAATACGTAACAACTGCCGTGAAAAAAAAGTTTGTCTGAAACATATTTTTCTCCTTTTTGTTATTTTTTCAATTTGCTATCAATTTTAATGTCATATTTTTGTCCGCCTGATTTAACAATATAAACAAGCGGCAATTTATTGTACTGATTCAATTTTTTTGCTCATTTGAAATTCGTCGAAAAATGGAGTTGACGAGTGATTTTGCTGTTGCAGTACTTCGTGTTGAAAATTTTATGGCTGACAGCGTATCAAATTCGTTTCGGTATTTAGCCAGAGAAAGACGGAAAGCAAAACTGTCAATTGCTGCCAAAATGGTTTGCGTGAGCGGCGTATCTGCATCTTTGCCAGATGGTATTAATATGAACAAGTTTTTGAACGCCATACCGGCGTCAGGTTCCGTACCAAAGCGTCCTACAATTTCCAAAGCGACAATTTTTACATTCGCTTCTGAATCATTTTGTAATTTCAAAACAATCGGATAAATTTCTGAATAAAGTTTTTTGGTTAATGCGGTTGGTTTTGTACCGTCCGAACCTGCCGTATCTGCAAGACGAATCAGTAATCCGATTGCGCCCCAATATCTTACGCATTCTTCTAAATCATCACTCAACGCTATTATTTCTTTGAGATTGATTTTTCTATCTGTTGCCAATTCCGCTGCATGGAGTATTTTATTGTAATCATCTTGTTTTAAAGTTTGTCCCCAATTATACGGTGTTGTTTTTTCAGAACGTCTGAGCATCATCGCTTCTGGAAAAATT
>JAISNF010000554.1 GCA_031276415.1 Planctomycetaceae bacterium | reverse complement strand
AACGATCATCATGTTGAAATTCAAAAGTCAGGTGATTACTGGCGAAATTGTTCGGGTGTTTTTTTTAGGAACCGCCGAAAATTATGACGCAATTGTTGGGTTGAAGTGAAGCCAGCCATCAACGCAATTCGCCCAATAGGAATACGGGTATGTTCCAATAATCGTCTGGCACGGGTTAAGCGGCAATAAATGATTTCGTCCAAAATGGAACGATTTCGTATTTCACGAAAATATCGTTCTAATGTTCTTCGATTGACTCCGACATTTTTGGCAATATCTTCAACACAAATTGCCCGATAACTCCATCCCCAAATAAGCCGTACAGATTCTTCGACTATTCCTATTTTGCCTTGAATTTCTTCTTCGAGTTCCGGTTCTTTTTCAATAGTCAGGGCGAGAATTTCCAATGCGATAGCACTATATTGCATGGAATTTTGAGTAGGTTTTGACTGAACCAGTTCCAGCAAACGATCAAACGCATTTCGTAAATCGTGAATCCGTTGAGGACGGAACAACGGTTTTTCGGGAGTCAAAACATTGCGGCGGCATAATTCGTAAGCATAACTGCCATTGAATCCAATCCAGTAATCCTCCCAACCGGTTAGCGGATTAGGATGATAAGTGTGCCAGATATTTGGAAAAAGAATGAGGACGTTGCCTTCCGATAAGGTTTGGCAACCTGTTTTTTCAGACGAAAAAGTTCCGTTTCCGTGAGTGAGAAAAAGCAATTGATATTCCGGCAAATATCGTCCTTCTGCCGGATTAAACTGATAAGCGAGCGGATGTCTTGAAGACGGAAACGGCTCTTCCGGCAAAACACGGTTAAACCCCAACGCCGTCACGTAAAGCCCCCAATCCAACTCCTCCTCGCCAACAGGAAGATAATCACAAAATTTCGATTTCCGCTCCATAAAAAATTTGTTAATTTGGGTTATTTTTTAGTAAGATTCCTTTTTTATGGATTTTTCCGATTATTCTGACGATATAACAAAATGATTATGCGGATTAGTTTAATCAATAAGAGAAAAATTTTAAATCGGTTTCTGCAAAATATTTTAAGTAGCGAAATTTGAAACCATTCGTAACTTATTACTGTTACAAACGTTTTGAATTGATTTAAGGAGAGGAAACATTGAAAACGGTTTTTCAAAAAATAGTTACATCGCCTTTTTTATGGGGCGGTTTATTGAGTTTCGGTTTTTATTTTCTGATTCACAACGGTTTAATAAATCAACCGCTCATCATTCGTTATTTTGCGGGACATCCGGTTGAATATATTACAACAATTATGTTCTTTCTCGGAGTTGCCATTCTTGGAACGAAATATCTCCATATTTTATTTCAACGGCATTTGTTACGGCAAAGTCCGATTTTGGAACCTGATTACAAAGTTGATGTTCGTTGTGCGGATCGTTATTTGGACATGTTGTCGCGTCATGAAAAAAAATACGGCTCGTCTATTTTAACTCGTCGTTTACGGCTTGCGTTGAATTTTGTACGGCGTTGCGGTTCAGCGGAAGAACTCGATACGGAACTCCGTTATCTTTCCGATGAAGATACTGCCAAAGCGGATGCGGATTATGGTTTGGTTCGGCTCATTCTTTGGGCAGTTCCCATGCTTGGTTTTCTTGGAACAGTAATTGGCATCACCACCGCTTTGGATAATCTTGATTTGAATACGATCAATGAATCAAGTCAAAAACTTTCCGATGGTCTTGCGGTTGCTTTTGATACAACAGGGTTGGCGATTGCGTTGGATGTTGCGCTTTTTTTTATCCAGTTTATTGTTTATCGCGACGAAAATAATCTGATTTGGGAAACGGACAAACGGACAGACGATGAATTACGGGGACGATTTGAACTTGGTATCCGTTTGGAAGATAACAATCAGATTGTTGCGGTTCGTCAAATGCTTGAAACGGTAATTACCTCGCTGGAGCAATTAACTGTACGGCAATCAAGAATCTGGGAGCAAAGTATGACGGTTGCCAATCAGCGGTTTTCGCAACTTACGGAACAAAATGCGGATGTGCTTAAAAATTCGCTTCTTTCGGCGTTGGATGAGAGTTTGTCGCATCACGCTCAATCTCTTGTGCAAGCCGAATCGCAACTTATTGAACGGACAAGAGAAGCAACCTTGAAATTCAGCGACGCCCTGAAACAGAATGCTGCCGGATTAATTTCGTTACAGGAAGAAACGGTTCGCCAAACGGAAGCGTTACGGAATGTAATCGGAACCAGCACTCAACTCGTCAAACTCGAAGAACGGCTGCACGAAAATCTTGCGGCACTGGCTCAGGTCGGTAACTTTGAAGAAACCGTCAACAGTCTCGCCGCAACAATTCATCTCCTCAACGGCAGACACCACTTCGGAGATTACAAACGCGCATGAGCCGAAAATTCGTTTCCAAACGGCACCCGGCAAACGGAGAATATAAAGTAACACTTTTTCCGTTTCTTGCGGTTCTGCTTTGTACGATGGGAGCATTGATTATGCTTCTGGTGGTTATTGCGCGTAATGTTCGGGAGCAAAGTGTTACGGTTTCGGCGGATGAAACGGTTACGCAAATAGTTTCCGAACAAAAAATCACCGACGAACAGGCGGCGGAAATTTTGGAACAAATTAAATTGGGAACCGAAGAAGCCGAATGGTTCGCTGAAAATCTGAACCTGTCAAAAAAAGAAGTTGAAGAAACTCTTGCGGAAAAACAAACACAATTGGCTCTCGCAGAAAAAGAAACACAAAAAGTTCACGATGAAATTGAACGGCTCGCCAAACTCGCAGAACAACTTGAACGTAACGAAAAAACAGACGTCAATGATGTTGCGAAATTAAAATCGTTACTGGAAAAGCGAAAACAGCAGCAACAGAAAGAAGAACTCGAACTTGCCGAAATTCAAAAGGAATCCGCAAACAGTAAAAAATCGTATGCAATTATTCCGTATCGCGGAACCGCCGGAACTTATCGCCGTCCGATTTATATTGAATGTTGCAACGATAAAGTGATTATTCAACCGGAAGGCGTGGAATTAACCGAAACGGATTTTCTTTTTGCGAATCGTCCTGATAATCCGTTGGATACGGTTCTTCGTGTTATTCGGCAGTATTATCTGGAGACGAATCAAATTGTGCGGGGAACCGAGCCGTATCCGTTGTTGATTGTTCGTCCTTCGGGCGTGGAAACTTACGAAGCGACACGGCGTGCGATTGGGGCGTGGATTCAGGAATTTGGTTACGAATTGGTTGAAGAAGACAGCAAAATCGAATATCCCAAACCAAGCGAGGAACTTAAAAAACGAATCGAAAAACAACTTGAAATTTCACGTTATCGTTTGGCTGGTTATTTGAATGCCATGCAAGCCGAGCAAACGGCAATGACCCGTGCGCAACAATATCGGCTTGATCATCGCGGTAATGTTCAACCGTCGAATGACATGATGCCGGTTCCGCGAAGCCGCCGGAATGAACGAAACAATAATCGTGGAACCGAACACAACAGACAAATAGAAAGAAACGGTTACGCGGGAACTTCTCCGCCTTCCTACGATAATAACAGCAACAATAATAAAAATAATGCTAACGATAATAATCGGGAATTATCGTCCGATGCTGATATTTCATTGATAAAACGTCAGGCAAACACCGGAAATATTCCGCTTCCAGAGACGCCGGATTCCATTGAAAGGAACAATCGACCACAACAAAATTTCCTGCAACAAAATCCTACTTTCGGAACACAAACCTTTATGCCGGAAATTGCAACGGAAATTGCGCCGGTAATTGCGCCGGTAATTGTGCCGGAAATTGTGCCGGAAAATTCCGCTTCAATTAATCAACCTTACGGCTCTGCGTTTTTTTCGCAACAACAAATATTATCGCAACAAGGAACACAAAATTCAGAATCATCGGAATTAACATCGGAATTAACCGCAACAGATTCTCATTCGGTGTTTTATCCGACATTTCAATCAGCGGCTGCAAAATCAACATCAGGCAATCAAACATCTTCCGAATATTTGAAACAGCCTGAATATTCGGAACAGTCAGAATATTTGAAACAGTCAGAATATTCGGAACAGTCAGAATATTTGAAACAGCAAAAACAATTAAAATGGCAACCGCCGAAATTACCGGAAACACACGGAGCAGGAAACGGAATTTCATCAAACCGGCAGGAAAATTGGGCGTTACGGGATGCTGTACCGTTTTCGACTCCTGTTTCGCGAAACATTAAAATTCAGTGCGAAGCGAATCAATTTGTTTTGGTTCCACAAACCGGATTATTAGGTTTTCGCGTGGTGCCGATTACCAATTCCGTTTATGAAACAGCGGATAAATTAGTTACGGTTATTTGGGAATTTATGGATTCTTGGGGAATTGCGGGCGAAAAAATGTATTGGCGTCCGGTGCTTCAGGTAAAAGTTTTACCCGGTGGCGAACAACGGTTTCAGGAATTAAAATCAATATTCCAAAACAGCGGAATTGTTATAGTTAATAGTGAATAACAAATTGAATAATTCGCAAGCGTATTATTTTGTATCATTTACCGAAACGTTTTTTTCGTAATAAAAAATGAGTGAAACAATTGAAATTGGCGGGCAGGATTCATTTTTGGATCTTGTTTCAAATGTGGTTGGTATTCTTCTCATTCTTCTGATGATTGCCGGAATACGCGCACAAAATTCACCGCCGGAAAATGAAACAATAAATTCGCCGGTTACAATTGCTGACCATGAAGCCGATCATAAAATTCTTACTGATATTCAGGAAAATTATGAAACATTGCAGGAAAAAGAAATTGTTGCCGCAAAACTTTATGAAGATGTCAATTCCATTCGTGAACAAATGGAAATTCTTGACGAACATATTCGGACTCAGGCAATGCAACATGCACAATTATTCGATATGATGACCTCTGCTCGTGCGGTAATTGAAACAGTTGCGGAAGAAAAAGATCAGGAAACAAAAGAGAAAATCGAATACCAACGTCAACTTCAAGAAATCGAAACAAAATTAGAACAGATCAACAAAACCAAACAATGGCTTCAATCCAATCGTCCTCAATCAACAGTAATCGAAAATATTCCGACTCCCATCGGTAAATTTGTTAACGAAAAAGAACGCGAGGCTCATTTCCGTTTGCTTGGCGGTAACATTGTTTATGTCCCGTTTTTGGAACTGTTTGAAAAAATGAAACTTGAAATCGCTCAAAATCAAAATCAATATTTCAAACAAAAAATGAGCGAAAATAAAATCGGTCCTCTTGATCATTTTTATTTGGAATACATGCTTGCTACGCATGATGTTCCGATGCAAGACGTTTACGGAACAGGAATAGGAAAAAGTTTACAATTAGAATATGCCGAAATGGTTCCGGTTCGGGAGCCGTTGGGTGAACCGCTAAAAAATGCGTTACATTCGCCGGATTCGGAATTGAAACGCCGTCTTAAAATTTATCGGCAGGACATTTACACGATCACGGTTTGGGTTTATCCTGATTCATTTGAAGAGTTTATTGAGTTGAAAAAATTTCTTTATGCTCAAGGTTATCGTGTTGCG
Organism: Planctomycetaceae bacterium; assembly: GCA_031276415.1. Lineage (GTDB taxonomy): Bacteria > Planctomycetota > Planctomycetia > Pirellulales > Thermoguttaceae > WRKP01. The sequence goes on along the minus strand of JAISNF010000554.1, from coordinate 4,250 downwards.
GCGCGTCCGTTGGAATTTGGAATACCAATTAGTGGCTCCCCACGCGGCTCAAAATCAGCCGCACAATAATAGAATTTTAAATACAAAATCATCTGCGAACACATTTAAAAATCATCTGCGTCTATCTGCGTAATCTGCGGACGTTTTTAAAAATTATCTGCGATCATCTGCGTAATCTGCGGACAATTTTCAAAATAATCTACGGACAATTTTTGTTAGTGCCATCGATAATATCTTATTTCTTGGAGGTTTTCGCGGAAACGCCAAATCGAAGGCGTTAAAAGAGCAGAAATTCGTAATGTTAATGTTTTTGACGTGTCCGTGAATTTCGAAACAGCATAAGCACGAGCATTCGGATTCGTATTTGCCGCAACAATTTTGAGCGGAACCAATCGATCCGGTCTCCCCGATTGAGCAAACGCCCTGCCCAATTCATACGCCGAAAATGTAAAAAACATATCGTACACCGGAAGTGATTCCGTTGTTCCGGCAATCGCCTCAAGAAGATGTCGCTCAGGAAAATCACCCGAACCAACCGCAAAACATATCGCATCATCCCGAATACCAAGAATAAGACGAGTTTCACGTTCCGAATATTCCGACGGAATTAACCATGACAAAAATTGATTCTTGATAAACATGCCCGGACGGAACGAAATACTCGTCAGTACAAAATCTTCCGATTTTTTGTAATCTTTTCGAATATTTTGTGCATAAACTTCAGGAAATTCCCGCTCAATATCCGCAAAAATAGAATCAAACGATTTCCTGAACTTTTCGCCCTCAACAAGATTGTAAATGCCCAAAATTCCGTGTTCAAAAGAACAAGTCGAAGCACTGTCAAAACGACCACTCCGAACCGCACCAATTAACGCCCAATAATACGTAACCCCAATTCGCCGGAAAATCACCTCAAGTTTTTGTACGTCCGTCAAATTCGTTTCCTGCGTTTTACTCAATTTAATATCCGATATTGTATTTGTTACGTCTAACGATGTTTCGGTTTCTTCAAACAAATTTTTCTCAACTTCTTCCAAAGGAATTTGCGCCAAAAGTTGCGCAAGACGCTCATTCGGATCCGTAATCGAATCAGGAATATTAATTTTCGGCAAATTTTGTTCCGATTTATTCTCTGTCTGATTTTCTGATTCATTTTCTGTTTTGTTTTCTGATTTATTTTCTGTTTCTGACGGAATTGGAGTTTGTTGAATGCGGCGTTTTCGTGACGGTTTATTTTTTTCTTCCGATTGTTTTTTTAATTCCAGGCGTTCTTCTTCTGTTAAAAGATATTTTCCAAGCGATTCGTCCAAAATCGTTTCAAGTTCTTTACTTTGCGACCGAGTTAAATTCATCACAAAATGCGAAGCAAGAATCGCATTTTCTGGACGATAAAAAGCATGAAACGGACTTTGGGTATTGCGGCGTTCCTGCAATAATGCCGCACGTTCCGTATTGGGTTTGACGATTTCTTTTTGTTCAATAACATAATCAGCGTGTTCTTCGTCATAAGAAAAAGTGTATTCAAGAAAATCGGCTTGTTCCGCAAGAGAACGAAGATAACCAATTCCCAAACGTGCGGTCGCTTTTTCGATTTCTGTTTCCGCCTGCGCAACTGCGTTCATTTCACCAAGCGACAACGCCGCACGAGTTGAAAGCGACGGCAAATTTTGTAAATCAAATCTTGCGGCGATTAAATGTTTGCGGTCAAGTCCTTGCAAAAGAACCGTCGGATCCTTCGGTAAGGCTTTAAGTTGTTGCTCCGAAGCAATAAAAACCCAACCGTTGTACTGCTGAACATAAAGCCTGCCAAGAGCCCAATTAAAAACTTCCTGACGAATTGCGTAACGCCCGTCAGGAAGTTGTTCGGCATAATCGTTGCGCAAAGATTGACCGAGTTTACTGTTTAAATCGAGCGGAGTAAAAAGAAGCGGATAATATAAAATACCGTCCGTTTGCAAAACAATTCCAAACGGTTGGTTTGTATCGAAACCTTGTCCGGCAATCCGTTCATAAACCGCCAGAAATGCGTTCAATAACACCGGTTCCTCCAAACTGCCCTTGTCAAGCCGAATTTCCTTTGCAACAATTTGAATAACCCGTTTAAATTCATCGAAACTGGCAAAAGAAACAACTACAACCGGTTTGAGTTTTGTTCCGCCTTCTGTAAAAAGACCGACGATATTTTGCACGCGTTCCAGTAAACGTCCGTCACCTTGAATCAGCGGTTCCGGTGCTTGCTGCCCGACCCGATAACCAGGTTCAGCCGTTGGAAAACCCGGAATCCGGCGAAGTTGACGACGAATAAACTGCGCCGACACAGTTTCCGGTAATAATACCGACAAAATAACAAAACAAAAAATAACCCGAATAATTCGTATAATCCGTATAGACACAATATTTTCTCCTTAAATCCTAATATAACGACAACTTCTAAAAACCGGCTTTTTATTCAAGCACAGATTATTTAACCACAAAGAACACAAAATTCACAGAGAAGAGAATTTTTTTTTAATTTTATAAAATTATTTTAGATCAAAAGTCAAATATTAAATAACGTTTTGATTCCAATTAAAAATTTCCTCTGAGTTCTCTGTATTCTCTGTGGTTAATAAAAATAAAATAGTGTTGGCGATTATTCATTTTCGATTGTGAGCAGAATCCGGTTTTCCTTTTGGTTCGGACAATACCAAAAACAACGTCCGCAAGCAACACAACGAGCAGAATCAACCTCATATTCTGTGCGGCGGCGGCGAAGTGTCAACGAAAGAAATTTCACGCCAATTATTGTTCCCGTCCAAATGCCCAACCAAAATCCGGCAGTCCGAAACAATTGAAACCGCTCCAACGCCTTTTGGTAAACTTGTTCGTAAAGTTCACCACTTTGCATCACCGCACGCGTTTCAGGAAATGTGCCGAAAGCGTCAACAAGTTTTTGCTCTTCCGCATAAAGTAATTCCGCACGCCGAACATCAAGATGATTCGCCGCCAATTTCGGACTGACCTGATAACCAATCCACGCAAAAACCGCAACAAAGATAGGAAACATGATTATCGCCGACAATACACGGCGAGGTCCTTGCCGGCGTTCATATTGTGTTGGAGTTGCGGTTGGTTTGAGAATGGCGTTGTACGGGCAAATCTCTTCACAAAGCCGGCATTTTGTGCATTCGCCCGGCGTGATGGATACTTTTTTCGCCGAAACCGAACCGCAAATCCCCAGCAATGCCCCGTAAGGACAGAAAAAACGGCAAAAAGGACGACCAATAAAAAAACCAAGAATCAATATCACACTACTAAAAATCAACACCGGATAAATTCCGCTAAACCGAAAAAAACTTACATACGGATCAAACCGGCAAATGAAATAACCAAGACCCGTTACAACAAAAAACACGCCAAGTCCAAGCCAGAAAAATCGAAACAACCCAAGAACTTGTTCCAACCCTTCAGGAATACGAATATTTTTCAACGCCGTCAACTCTTGCACGGCTCCAAACGGACAAACCGAAGAACAAAATACCCGACCAAATATCAACGCCGAAAAAAGCGGTAACGTAAATAAAATAATCACCGTCCAAGGTATAAAAGGAAACGGTTGTACAAAAGTGTCCACAATATTTTGAAACATTCCGACCGGACAAGGACAACCCTGCATGACAAAACCAAGCAATGTTACCGAAACAATGGACAAAAGAAATAAGATTTTCCGTGACCGCCAATAATACGCCGCCAACACCGCCAGAAATAACAAAAATGTGTAAATTCCAACCGCAGAAAGTTTTTCAGGAACCGGCGGAAAAACCGGAACCGGCGTTACTGTTACCGGAAGCGTGTATTCCGTCTCAAAAACAGGCGGCGGATTACGCGGCACCGCAAGAATCTGACCGGTTAATATTCCGCTAAAGAAAAAAAATAAAATAATTCCGACAACATCCCGCCGAACAAAACTAAAACACAATTTCATTTTCTTACAACGGCAAAACCGTTTAATTAAATTAGGGTCTAAAAAAAATGATTATTTGTTTAATTTTGCCAAAACAGCAATTACTTTTTTCATAAATCCGCTTGATTTTGCCAAAAAGCACTAATGGTAACTTCTAATAACTGCCCTTTTATTTAAGCACAGATTATTTAACCACAGAGAACACAGAGTTCACAGAGAAGAAGAATTTAATTTTATAAAGTTATTTTAGATCAAAAGTCAACTATTAAATAACGTTTTGATTCCAATTAAAAATTTCCTCTGTGTT
>JAISNF010000545.1 GCA_031276415.1 Planctomycetaceae bacterium | reverse complement strand
TCTGAGCGGCTTCGAGTTTACCTTGTTCAAAATCATTGCGAATCTTGAGATGCCGCTCACCAAAACTAGCGCAACCCGCAACAACAATCAAAATACTGATCGCAACAAAAGAGAACAACAATTTAACTGTGATGAATAAATTCATGATGAAATAGTATCGTTTATCCTTAATTCCTGCAAGATCAAAAAAGTCTCTCCTTGTCTCCTTATTTTCTATTCTCAAGAATAATCCGTGATAATTTGCGATCAACTATCAACCGATCTCATTTACACCTAATTTTTCCGAACAAAAGAACCTCAGCAGGTTTTTTGAGATGGCGATGTCGGGGAATGTTTGAATAAACCGCTAATGATAACTTATCATTAGCAAACGCCGAAAAATCGCCGGTCTTGTATTTTAGAATTTCCGCAAGACCCTAATCATTAAGAACTTACAAAATTGGGCGACACAAGATTCGAACCTGTGACCTCTGCCGTGTGAAAGCAACGCTCTAACCAACTGAGCTAGTCGCCCTTATTTTTTCATACTGAATTTAACTGCACTAATTAAATTTTCGGTAGTGATTATAAACAATTCCATTTAATTGTCAATTCTAGTTGATAGTCAATTCTATTAGGACGTCCATATAATAAAAAGAACTCAAGGATTGTAAAGTAATTTGCCGAAACAACTATTGAAAATGCTCTTAAATAGAGTAATTTTCTTTTCTCAATCTCAAATCAATCACACACAATTTACTCCTATGATAAATAATCGAATTATTACGTTGTTTTTTTGTTTGATTTGCAATGTTTCTGTTATTTTTGCCGATATTCCGGCGGCTCCGTCTCTTGTACCGGAAAATATTTCCATTTCCAAAGAAATTCCCGAAGAAGGAATTTATCTGACAAAATCCGAATTTGAAACGTTTCTACAACAATATCACAGTGAACATTCGCAAAAACAAGGTTGGTCGCCTAAAAATCCGGCATTGAAAAATCTTGCATGGAAAAAAGGGAATTTCACAATCACTCCCTACGGATTTATCTATTTGAGTACCTCTTATGAAACTCAACGTACCATTGATGGAGATTGTTCACTTTATGCTAATTCGCCCGATTTTGAGCGTGACGCCAGTTTCAATATTGATCCGAAATCAAGCCGGTTAGGTGTAAAATTAGAAGGTCCCGGTATTCCTATTTGGAACGGTTCAAAGTCGGAAGGAGCAATTGAGTTTGATTTTCAAGGAGCATTTAACAGCCGTAACCGCGGCAGTTTATTATTCCGAAAAGCGTATGTTGCAATCTCCGATGGCTACACCAAATTTTTTGTTGGTCAAGATTGGGAAATTGTTTCTCCATTAGCCCCCAATATATTAAACGATGCGATGGGGTGGGATGCCGGTAATCTCGGTTGCCGCCGGGCAATGTTACGGATTGACCACAAGTTCGATTTTTGTAATTCAAGTCATTTGCTTGCCCAATTCTGTATAGGCGATAATGTGTTTCGCGGCGGTGCGTTGGCGTCTCCGGCAGCCACAAGTTGGCCTGTTTTTCAAGGACGGTTGGCTTATACCTTCGGCGAAGGTTATTTTCAACACGGCAAACCAATCACGCTCGGTTTATCATCACACATTGGCGCACAACGGTTTACTTTTGCGGAAAATGATCGGAAAGAATTAAAAACATGGTCATTCAATGTTGATGTGGATTTACCGATTACAAAAAAATTGGGCTTTCAAATGGAATATTTTCTTGGTGAAAATCTGGCAACTATTGAAGGCGGTATTGGGCAGGGAGTTGATTTTCAACGCCGTAATACGATTCGTTCTCAAGGCGGTTGGGTTGGATTTTTATATCAGTGTACTAAAAAATTGCAAATGAATTTTTGTTATCTGCTTGATGATCCGTTTAATAAAGATGTTGTTTCCGGCTGTGACGGCAACAATTTATCGAGAACCTACAACCAAGTTTTTTTTCTTAATGCCATGTACAATTGGAATGATGCGTTAATGACCGGATTTGAGGTTGATTTCTGGCGAACACATTGGCAACGTTATAATCCTCTCAATAACACCGTAACTGCACTCACTCCCGGAACACCGATTCGATATGAGTTGCTCATCCGTTACTCATTCTGAACATCAACGTCTAAACATCAAAGCAAATGTCCGGCGGAGACAAAATCATTGCATCTACACCGCACATTTTAAAATTCGGTTTTTTGTAGTAGAGACCCAATGCATTGTGTCTCTACGTGTATTGCGTCTTTACGTAAAAACCAACTTTTTTAGAAGTTACCAGTTGATAGTGGATAATATTCGCAAGTGGATTCAAAACGTTTTGGCAATAATTCCGCATTGCGAACACCATTCGTAACCTCATTTCTACCTAATTTTCCAAACAAAACAACCTCAGTAGCCAAAGATACAACACAAAACTATCCTTATTAACTCATTATGGGAACTTCTAAAAACCACATAATTATTTTTATTAACCACAGAGGACACAGAGAGCACAGAGAAGAAAAATTTGTATTTATTCAATAGTGTCTCCGTTTAGTGTAGAAATTCCGTGATATTTCCTAAGTCCCGCAGGGACGGGATTATGCATAACCGTAGGTGTAGCGTAGCGGAACCTACGGAAGCATCTGATAACACCAAACAAAAGCCCCG
>JAISNF010000527.1 GCA_031276415.1 Planctomycetaceae bacterium | reverse complement strand
CGTTCATGGACGGCAGTAAGCGAAGATAACGGCAAAACATGGCAAAAACCTCAGCCGTTGCCGGGACGATTAGAAGCCGCCACTTTTATGCGTCCTTATATTATTACGCGTGATAAACGTATCGTAATTCCGTTTCAACATTATCTTGGAAAACTTGATGATCAGAATTTTGATGTCGTCAAGCGAAACCGCGATAATGACAAACCTTATCCGACACCGGTAATCAATTCACGTAACGGCGTTTTGATTTCACAAGATGGCGGAAAAACATGGTCGGAACACGGTAATATTCGTTGCCCAATTCCAGACAACACTCATCTTTGGGCGGAACCGGCAATTGTTGAACCTGTTAAAGATCGTATTGTCATGTTGATTCGACCGGTTTGGGGCGGAGGAACATTTTTGTACAAAGCCGAATCCAATGACGGCGGTTTAACGTGGTCTGAAGTTGCCGAAGTAACAAATATTCCCAATCCGAGTTCGAAGGTTGCCTTGTTTCTTTTGGCGGAAAATACTGTTGTGCTCTTGCATAATCCAAATTCTCATCATCGAAGTCCGATGGCGTTATGGATTAGTTTTGACGGAATGAAAACTTGGGCGTATAAACGGGTTATTGTTGCGGAATCGGTTGATGGTCCCAAAGGAAGACTGAATTATCCCGAAGGTTATGTCAGTGCTGACCGGCAATGGTTGAATTTTGCGTTCGATAATAACCGGCATCAAGCCATTTTCGTCCGCGCCAAACTTCCGCCGCTTCCAAAAACAACTGATTAAGTATTTTTTAACACAGACAAAAATTTGTCCGCAGAGGACGTTGATAAAAGAAAAACGTCCGCAGATTTCGCAGATAGACGCAGATGATTTTTAAAAATTATCTGTGTCTATCTACGAAATCTGCGGACAAATTTTTATATCTGCGATCATCTGCGGACAATTCTTTGTTTTATATTACAGACCGACATATTCGGAATAAAGGGACAAAGCCTCCATTTCATCACCGGCGTTTTCAATAATAGCACGCCCGTCCTGAAAAATCTGAAAACGGTTTCGCCCGTTATCAAAATTCAACATGAACGGAGATACTTCAATTTTCGTTTGATTATTTGTGTCCGTATTTTTTGCCAATTGTTTTGCCATTGTTTCAAGAGAAATTTGTACGGGATTGGGCGGCGAAATCTGAATGGAATTACTGCCGCAAATACGCGTAACACGAAAACCGCCTGACCGGCGGAGAAATTCGTAACGCCGATGAACACAAACAGGACAGTCTGAATCTTTTTCAATAGGAATGGTTTTGAAGCGGTTGTTCCACAAATCCGCAACAAAAAGTCCGTTGCGAATTTCCGCCGTTGATTCCGTTAAAATTTTAACCGCCTCCGCAACCTGAACCGCCGCAATCATTCCTGTTGCCATATTTAATATTCCGACTGTAGCACAAGATTGTCCGGCAGCCGAACCGGATTCCGGTGACAAAAAACACCGTAAACATGGATATTTTTCGTCCGGTAACAAATTCATTGACATTGCTTCCGATCCCAACGCAGCACAATAAATCCAAGGAATACCGACTTGACGACAAAATTCGTTCATTAAAAATCGTGTTTCCCAATTGTCCAAACCGTCGAGAACCAGATTGACATTTTCGAATATTTGTTCAATATTAACCGCATTAAGTTCGGCGACAACCGGTTCCAAAACGATTTCCGAATTGATCTTGCTCAAATGGTTAAACGCCGCAACCGCTTTGAGACAATGTTGTTCGGCGTCATTTTCGTTATAAAGAATTTGGCGTTGGAGGTTTGTTTTTTCAACATAATCCCGATCAATCAACCGAATATGACCAACACCGGCACGGCAAAGAAGATTGGCGGCAACCGATCCCAACGCCCCCAAACCAACAATTGCAACAGTTGATTCCAACAATTTTTGTTGACCAATCCGACCAAGACCCGAAAACACAATTTGCCGCAAATATCGTTCCATAAACTGATTTTACTTTCCGTCCAATTATAAATTGTCCAATTGTAAATTGTTATTTTGTAATATTTTCCGTTATTTTTACGATTACAAATACATAAAACACTTATTGCCGCACCGTCTTGATCATTTCAATAATTTCGGCAATCTTGACAAAAACTCAAAGCGTGATACAATCACAAAAGTTTGTGAAAGATTGTATTGTAATAAATATTTACGTTTTTTCAATAATATTCCCGTGTTCTTTTGTCATTTGCCCGATTGTTACGGAAACGATTTGTTTTTTATTCGCAACATAATATTTCACAACATAATATTTCGCAACGTATTCCATTCCAAATAAAACGTAAACTGTTTTTGAAATTTAATGAATATTTATATTCCTAAAGGTTATCGGTTTTCGGGGGTTCATTGTGGTTTGAAGTCAGACCCGAATTTGTTGGATCTTTCTCTTATTGTTTCGGATATTCCTGCGGTTGCGGCTGGGGTTTTCACGCCCAATCTGGTTTGCGGGGCACCGGTTCAAGTGGATCGAAATCGTGTTCCGTGTCGGGAAATCCGGGCGGTTGTCGGCAATGCACGTTACGCTAATGCTTGTACCGGTGAGCAGGGGATTCGTGATGCGGAAGAAATGGCGGCGTTGGCGGCACAAAGTGTTGGCGGTAACCCTCAACAAGGTTTGGTAATGTCAACCGGAGTTATCGGTACACTTTTGCCGATGGACA
>JAISNF010000479.1 GCA_031276415.1 Planctomycetaceae bacterium | reverse complement strand
AAATCGCATGAATTTCCCGTTGCGGATTTTCGTGTTTTTGCAAGAGAGACAATTTATTGTACTTATTTTCAATAAATTTATTAAATGCTTCTTCCAACGCTTTCTCCGGCGTCAATGTCTTGAATGTCCATTTTTGACCGGCAATAAAATAATCCGCCTCGCTCAATATTTCAGTGAGCAATTTATTAACATTTTTTTTACGTAACTCTTTTTCGGAACTAAGAGTTTGCATCATTTGACTCTTTGTTTCAGGAACGTTAATACGCGTCCGGCGGTCAACGTAATTTTTTATACGGATATAATTTTGTAATTCCTGTTCAAAGTGAATATTTTTGGATAACCGTATAAGAATTTTTCCGTTGTTTTCAATACTTGCCGCAAAACATCTTGGATCACTGTCGTATTGTTCGTCGTCGCAAAACGGACTGATAATCGAAACAAGCAATGCCGCCTTTTCAATATGACGGTCAATCGGCTGTTGATCACATAAACGATTAAATTGAAAATCTTTTTTTGTTGCATGATATTTATGCTTCCGCCGATCCGGAAAAATCTCTTCAAAAATAATTTTTCCGATACACTTTGATTTTTCTGTTGCAGTAACAAATATTCCCTTTATCTCCCGCCTGACATCCTGCTCTTCATTCGAGAGAAAAGAGTAAACACCATTACTGACTTTTATGAGCGATTCCCTTTCAAGCCTTTCAAGGCTCGCTTCAATTTGTTTTTTCAACTCCACACGATTGACATCAATATGATCCAGACAAAGCGTAACTAAATTGTCAATGTTCGCCGTCATCTTATCAACATGGTGAATCAGAAACAGTACACGCAAAATATCCTCATCAAACGATTTAAGTTTCTCGACATTTTCAACATGCTCAAAAGATCGTTTGATCGGCGATTCAAGAAAATTTTCAATAGCGGGAAAAAAACGATAAAGCGGAACCAAAACACCAACATTCTCGTCTATAATAGATTTCGCCGCCAGTTGAAAAGCGTCCAACAAAGACCGCTCACCTTGTGCAACATGTATTCCGGCTACTCCGGTTTGACGAATTGATTCAAAAATAAGTTGTAACAATTTGAATTGATACGGCACAAAAGGATATATTTGTACAAAATCATTCTCGTCCTTAAATTCATTCCACGTAAAAGAACAATCTTTGAATGAAAGTTGATTTTTAAGAATATCTCCTTTTTCGTGGTAAAGTTGTAAGAGTTTTTGTTTCACATTTGGATTATCGTCCTTTTTTCTGAGTAACCGTTCCTGAATTACCTCATCAACATTCCTACTTGAAAGATTTAAACGTGTTTCAAAACGTCCCTGAATTTTTGAAAAATCTTTTCTTGATTCCGCTTGCGTTTGAATAACTGTATCAATATCTTCCTGCGATGTAACAACAACCCACGCCCGTCCGTTACAAACAGTTCCAAGTTGTTCGACAATCGTTTGCAAATTCAACATGAGAATTGTATCTGAACCAATAAATTGCCCGACTTCGTCTGCCAAAAAAACAATCCGATGATCTTTGCCTTGCTTATCAAGATACTCTTTTGTCCATTTCGCAAAAATTTCGACAGTTAAAGGAAAATTATTTTCAGCAGAATCAAACCATTTTTCGCTCGCTTCCTTCGATTGACCAAGTACTTTCGAAAATGTTTCGATAACTTCGTCGCGGTTAAATTCGTAAGCATCTCTTTCTTGTTTCCAATCTGTTGCGGTAAGTGTTTTATAAATGTTCTGAAATTCCTGATACTTTCCTTTTTCATCAAGATAACGTTCTAAATGAGCAATATGAAAATGATCAGGACTGTAACCAAGTTTTTGATTTAACACCTTCATAAAAACGGCAAGTACAATATTATATTTCTGTGCATCTTTATCATCAGCCTTACTGTCAATATTAAAAAGAATCACGTCGGTTTTAGAAGAAACCGTTCGCTTGATGTCTGCAAGAGTTATGTCATCAACAATTTTTTCTTCAAAAAAATCAACAGATCTTTTAATCACTTTTTGTTGCGTTTTTTGATCAACGTGTGAATGTTCTTCATTGGACAGTAAATGAAACAGCACTTTAATGAAATGAGATTTACCGGAACCAAAAAAACCGGAAATCCAAACACCATTCTTGCTTGACGATGCCGTACTCTTTCGCGCATGAAGTGTTTCACAATATCGGGCAAAAAATTTACGTAAATGTTCGCTCAACTCTTTCGTAACAACAAATTCGTCCAATTCCTGCCAGACAGATTCCTCATCCAATTGATCGGCTTTGATAACACCATTGATAGGACGGGCAATGTCTTTCTGAAAAATTTCTGATATTTTCATAATCGTGATTTTTAATCAATAAGTCGAAATGCTCTGTAATATTTGTTTGAATAATTGCGTTCATTTGTTGATGAATCCAATGTCAAACCGGCTTTTCCAAATAATCTTAATGTCGTCTTGTCATACACGCCGGGATAAAACAAAATCAAGGGTATTAATCCGGTAAATCGGTGTAAATTGTTCAGTAATTCATGAACACGAATTACCGGATAAACAGAACCAACACCGGAAATCAAGATCAATTCCGGTTGGCGAACTATAATTGTTTCAACAAAATACCCTGATAATTTTTCGGTACCGGCAATTGATTTAAGTGATTTGAGTGTTTTGGTATTATCGGGCAAGGAGGCAATCTGTAAAAATTTTTCGCTGTATCCGCGATATTCAATATAATCAAGCAGAAATTTCAATAAATTGACAACAACGACCTTACGATCAGGAAGTTTTTGTTTCAATTCGATTTGAGTCAGTGTATCAATGTAATTCCTAACTTGTAATTCATTTTCAGGCGGATAATCAAAAATGTAAAACGGAATTTCATTACCGATACCTTTTCCGTCCAAAAAACCGGAAGACGTAATCTTAGGCAATATTTTATTCAGCCGCTGATGGAGTAAATCGTTTATCATTTTAATTGAATACAACTAACTTTGTCTGTCTATTTTGTAATTGTTCAAGTAACGTAAAATGATGTGTCTCCTACGCCCTGAAAGGGCA
>JAISNF010000470.1 GCA_031276415.1 Planctomycetaceae bacterium | reverse complement strand
GTGGTTAATAAAAATAAATTTATTTTGTTTTAGATGCCGGAGGCGGCTTCGTTGATGATGCCGATATAGAACGAAAAAAGACGAAAAATGATAAAAATAATGCAAACCGCAATACAACCATACACCGCAAAACCACCAACAATAGATAAAATCTTCAAATTAAGTAACGATTCCTGTAAATATTGAGCCGTTAATTTTTGCATTAGTTCCGGTAAATTCCCGGACTGCTCGCCGGAATCAACACCGGAAAGTAAATCATCGTCTAAATATTTTGCCGTTTGAAACGCATCCGTCAACGTGCCGCCACTTTCCACCACGTCAAGAATTACCGGTAATTGATCGTGAACCGGCGCAAAACCAGAACCCCGAAACGAAAGCGTCAACGCACGACAAACATCCATTCCTGTACGCATCGTTAAATGTAACCCCCAACTTAATCGCATTAACGCCAACGTTTTTAACATCTTGCCAATTTTAGGAACCCTAAAAAGTAAATAATGAATCGGGCGGCTGCGTTGAATATTGCCCTTGACAAAACGATACAAAAACACGCCAGCCAATCCGGTAATAACCAGAAAAATCACGTACCGAATAAAACCCGTTACACCAACAAGCCCCCAACCCAGTAAATCTATTCGCTGTCCGGTAATCTGCTCTATAACACCAAGCACCAAAATAATAATCCCAACAATAATAACCGCCGCAATAAATTCAATAATCGGAAATGTCAACGATTTGAGAAAATCACGGCGAATTTGAATCATTTGATCGTAATAATCGGCTAAATCCGTCAACATTTCACCAAGATGACCGGATTCCTCCCCAACTTCTATCAACGCCACAAACATTTCGCCCAATTGTTTTTTGAACGGCTTGAGCGATTCGGCAAGAGAATAACCGTTTTCCAACGACCCAAGCACCGATTGCCAAATTTTTGAATGACGCCGCTGTCGCGGAACCTCGCGTTTCACCGCATTAACCAAATCCAGCCCCGCCTTGACCGAAATACCAACCCGACGACAAAATCCTGATAACTGTTTCATAATAGATAGAAAATTACGGAATGAATAAAATATTACGAATATTATGCACTTTTATTTTACGTCCTTACTCTACACTTTTCCTTTGCGGTATGCAACCGGTAAAATCAGTTTTTCTATTATATTCGTATTGATTTTTGAAAATTCCTGCCAATTTGAAAACGAAAATGTTTTTCTTTTTTTTCTTTCTCACGATTCGGATAGTAAATTGTTGGTGAGAACTTCTAAAAACCACAAATTTATTTTTATTAACCACAAAGAACACAGAGGACACAGAGGAAATTTTTAATTGGAATCAAAACCTTATCTCATATTTGACTTTTGATCTAAAAATAATTTTTTTTAAATTTCTTCTCTGTGAACTCTGTGTTCTCTGTGGTTAAATAAAAAAAGAAAATATTATGAAAAAAAGTTTTATTCTTTTTATATTTGTTTGGATTGTGTTGATTATTTTGAGCGGATCGGAAGTCAGGGCGGTGAACAGTGTTCGGTTTCTCTGGTACGATGCGGCACGCAATCGGGCAATTCCGGTAAAAATATTTTATCCGGAAAAAAACGGTGAGGAAAAATTACCGGTTATTGTCTTTTCACATGGATTGGGCGGTTCGATTGATTGCTGCTCGTATCTCGCCAACGCTTGGGCTGCACAAGGATTTGCCGCCGTTTTTTTGCAACATCCGGGAAGTGATGAAAATATTTGGAAAGGAAAAATTCTGATTTTGAATGAGTTCAAAGAAGCCTATCGCCAAAACTGGAACGGGCGAACTCGTGCGGAAGATATTAAATTTGTACTGGATTGTTTGGAACAACTCGCCGCCGGCAATCGTTCTTGTGTAACGCAATTCGATTCAAACCGGATAGGTGTTGGCGGTTATGATCTTGGTTGTTTGGCATCGTTGCTTGTTGCGGGGCAGATTCCTTCTGATGAGGGCGATTCGCTTTACGATTCACGAATCAAGGCGGTTTTGGCGATGAGTCCGCCTATTCGTTATGTGGGCAAAAGTTTTCAGGAGGTTTACGCTCCGATTGAAGTTCCTACACTTTTCATAACAGGAACCGAAGACGATAGTATTGTCGGTCCCACCAAAGCCCGGCAACGCCGGATTCCATTTGATGCGATGACTTGTAATAACCGGTATTTGGTAACATTTCAAGGCGGTGATCACCGAATTTACGGCGGTCGGATTTTTTCGATTTCCGCCAGAAACGATCAACGTTTTCAATCGGCAATTATTCGAGTTTCGAATTATTTTTGGCGGGCGGTTCTTCAAAAAGACGAACACGCCGTAACAGTGTTAAACGGTTACGGTTTTCAAACCTTGCTTGGCGGAATGGCAACTGTTGAACGTCATATCGGTACAACCGAAACAAAAACAACAGAAATTGTTCAACCGCCTAACAACACAGACAGCACAGACAATACAGACAACACAGAAAAATCGGAAACTAAAAATTCGGAACCCCAAAATTCCGAAATAAAAAAATCAGAATCCGCTGATGAGTTTACGGAATCCGCCGAGAAATTTCCAATAACATAAGAAAACTTCTAAAAACTGGTTTTTTATTTAACCACAGAGTTCACAGAGAAAATTTTTGTTTCTCAATCTTAACCCCGCTAGGGGTGTGATGTGCATAACCGTAGGTGTAGCGAAGCGCAACCTACGGATCGACAACACCCGCCCCAATTTTTCTAAGCCCTGCAAGGGCGAGATTATGGTTGTTCGGGTTGATAATCTCGCCCCATGCGGGGCTTTGTTTAATGTTATCAGGTTTCCGTAGGTTCCGCTTCGCTACACCTACGGTTATGCATAATCTCGTCCCTGCGGGACTTAGGAAATATTACAGAATTTCAACTAAACCGAGACACTACCTGAATAATAAAATACAAATCTTTCTTCTTTGCGATCTCTGTGTCCTCTGTGGTTAATAATTAAAGTGTTAATAAAAATTTGTTCTTGTTCATTATTCTACGGTTTTTTCGGGGGGCTTTTCAGTTTTTTCTGGAAGATTTTCGGAAGTTTTTGTTTCTGTTTTTGATTCTGTTTTTATTTCTGTTTCTGTCGATTTACCCAGCAAATCCGTAGCGTGATCGTTAAATTCATTTTTCAGAATCGAACCGCCCTCCAATGACTTTTGAACATCAAAATCTTTGGAATCATTGAGAAACGGGTCTTTTTTATCAATTTCAACTTTGAAATCATCTTGTTTTGGTTGTTCGATAATTTTTGCAGCGGCGAGTTCAAAAAATTTCTGTGTATTGGCGCGGGAGATCAAAAGCAATTGTTTTTTGGCTTTTTGGGCGAGAAATTCATCTGACTGTTGTTCGGCGATTTTTTTGTATTCTTTTTCCGCTTCAGCGAGGTCGTTGTTCCCAACACGCAACGCCGCCAATGTTTCCCACGATTGGGCAAGACCAAAACTCGCTTGTAAAAGAATATCTTTATCTTTGGCGTTTTTTTGGAGAAATTGAAATTGCTTGATTGATTTTTCGAGCAATTCTATTGCTTTGAGTTTATCGGAAAACGACAAATGGCAACCTTCACCGAGTCGGATTTGTGCTAAGGTCAAACGGGTTTGTTCGGCGATGGAGCCTTTCGAGGTTTCCGCCAATAATTCTAGGGCGTCTGCGCTATTTTCGGAGTGGATAGCGGTGTAATATCCATTCCAGATTTGGGCTTTATTCCATTCGGAAATTCCGGCAGAACCAAAAAAGGCTCCCAGTAAAACCAAAATTGCAATTGTTCCGCCGCCAATCCAATAGGCGTTTGGTTTGATCCATTCTTCATATTGTGTAATAAACCAATATGCTAATTCGTTTTGTGCTAAATGATGCCGACGATTGCTGTCCATAATTTTCTCTTAATTGAATTACTGGAAAGGTTAAGTTAATGGGAAAAAAAGTTAAGTTAATGGGTGTAAAAGAGTCGGGATTTTTTTTCCAATTTGAGACGTTACTCTTATTTTATTGAAGGTTGTCAAAAAGTTCCAAACTCCTTTTTAAGGTCAAGGGCGTTAAGTATAGAGTAAATTCCCCAAGTATGTCAAGAGCAATCTGCCAAAGAACAACAAAATCAAATTCATAATCAAACCCCGATGTTTCAACTCAAATTGCTGGCAATCTAACTCAGGCAACTGTTTGCCAGACGGTTACGTTGGTGTACTCGTTGATTTTTTTCTGTGTTTGGGCGGTTGAGCGGGAATCGGAAAAATTTATTATTTTTGAATCTTTCGTATTTTTTCGTATTTTTTCATATTGGAGGTTTTCAAGAAATTTGATAATCTTATCTTAAATAATTTATGGGAAAACCAATAAAGGTTAATTCCGTTTTTGATATTGAGTTTATTGTGGAGGTTTTTAGAATGAATTTGCAAGGCAATGAAAATCAAAACAAAGATAATAAAAATATAAAAGTTTATGTCCGTTGGATGGTTCGGCGGGATTTTTCCGAAGTTTTAGCCATCGAGCAATCTTGTTTCGAATTTCCCTGGAAAGAGGAAGATTTTATTCATTGTTTACAACAACGAAACTGCATCGGTATGGTCGCCGAATATGAAGGGCGTGTCGTCGGTTTTATGATTTATGAAGTTCCCAAAAATCGGATTCATCTTTTGAATATCGCAACAGCACCGGAATTTCAGCGGCGCGGAGTCGCCGGTCAAATGATTCAGAAACTCGTCAGTAAATTAATCAACCAACGCCGCAGCCGGATTGTTCTTGAAGTTCGTGAGACGAATCTTCCCGCATTAGTTTTTTTCCGCGCCAGCGGTTTTCGGGCAACTGTGGTTATCAAAAATTTTTATGACGATATGAATGAGGACGCTTATGTTCTTCAATACCGTTTGCCAGGTCATTCAGATCCAACATTCGCCCCCCAAAATCGCATCACCACAAAAATCGCCGGTTAAAATAACCTTTTTATTAACCACAGAGAACATAGAATTCACAAAAAAGAAAAATAAAATTGTCCGCAAATTACGCAGATTGTCGCTGATGATTTTTAAAATATAAAACAACGAAAATAGGAAATAAAAATGTCACCGTTCACGGTATTTTTTTATTATTTAATGATTTCGTTAATTTTTCTTCGTCCCGATAGGGACGGTATTTTCATAACCGCAGGTCTTTGACCTGCGGTTGAAAGTCCGCCGCCCACAACTCTGCCCCGCAAGGGGCAGCACTTTTTGTGTTAAATAATATCAGTAAAATCCTGCCCTTTCAGGGTGTCGTCAAGAAGTTTGTTTTAACTATTAACCTGAAAGGAGGTTATCGTGTATTAGCCTGTTTGACACGTAGTTTTTTCGACGCAATTGAGGAGTAAT
>JAISNF010000388.1 GCA_031276415.1 Planctomycetaceae bacterium | reverse complement strand
TTGTTTTTGTTCTTCCTTTTTTGGTTCTTCAGTTTGTTTTTGTTCTTCCTTTTTTGGTTCTTCAGTTTGTTTTTGTTCTTCCTTTTTTGGTTCTTCAGTTTGTTTTTGTTCTTCTTTTTTTGGTTCTTC
The DNA here is from genome assembly GCA_031276415.1 of Planctomycetaceae bacterium. GTDB lineage: Bacteria > Planctomycetota > Planctomycetia > Pirellulales > Thermoguttaceae > WRKP01. The sequence continues at coordinate 6,159 of JAISNF010000388.1, read as the reverse complement.
AGTTTGTTTTTGTTCTTCTTTTTTTGGTTCTTCAATTTGTTTTTGTTCTTCTTTTTTTGGTTCTTCAACCGGTTCTTTGTTCAAGCCCGGAACATTAATAAGACCGTCTGTTCCCGGTAAATTCGGAAGTTTCGGCTCTGTTGTTTCATGTTTATGCTCATGATTTTCTCCGTGTTCGTGGTCATGATGTTCATGATCATGGATTTCGCGGTCTTGATGTTCATGGTGTTCATCTTTATTTTCCGTTTCCTTTTTCTTTTCGCGGAACACGTTGTTTTGTGTTAGATGGATTTTTTTGTACACGTCTTCCGAAATAACATAATACCAATCAGCAAAACGATTGGTCAGTTTTTCAACACGTTTTTTTCCTTCTTCAATTGCTTTATCATAACGTTCTTGTTCACGTTGATTCGATTTTTCAATTTGTTCTTTTTCTTTGGTTGCGGTTTCTGTTTGTTCTGGATTCAATCCGTCAGGAATTTCCGGAACAGGTTTAATCTCCGGTTCAGGAATTATCGAAGCATCAAATTCCGCCGTCACAAAAAGATAACGATTGGCTCCCATAACGGGTTGAGTTTTGTCTGAAGTTTCCGTTTTGTTATTGGCGGAGTCATTGGTGATTTCCGATTCGGTTCCGGTCAAATCGCCAAACCGAAGATTGTACCGAATACCATCTTTCATCCGAATCTGAATATCGCCTTCATTGGAAAGAAGTTGAGATCGCTCTCCGGTTCCGCGTTTAAGATCAGGCAACTTAACAAGACAAAATCCTGACTTTTTAAGCGACGGATCAGGTGTTCCGGTTTGTTCGGAAAACGGTTTGCCCTCACGCAACGCTCTTGCCAACACGGACGGTTTTTTCGTAACTCCGACAATTTTCAGATCGTTCAAAGCGGAAATCATTCCGTCCAATATTTCCATGTTCAATTCTTCTTCCGGTTTTATTTTCCGCTCGTAATATTCATGCTGTCTGCCGCGAAATCCCATCCATTTTTTAAGCGTCCATTTTTCCGGTCCGGCGGCTGAACTGTCATAACCCAATGTTATATCACCAATAAATGTCGGAATAATCACTTCACGGGCACCAAGTTGGGTCATTTCCAGTTCGATTTTGTAAGAATATTCATCAACGAAAATTTCCTTTATATCGAAAGAACTAATATCAAGCAAATTCTTTTCAATCCATTGATCGAAATTTGTTGCGAAACGGCTGGGATCAATTTCAACAACATAAACCGGAACCTGACCCGCAACACGAACATAACGTAATTTTGTAGGTTCAGAAGGATCCGCCGGATTTTTCTTTTCTTTGGCATCGGCTTCTTTGCCGACAACCAAATCCACAAACTTCTCATCGCCGGAACCGCTCAATGTAACCTTAATTCCTATTCCTTCACCCAAAGACGCATTTTCGGAAGTCGGATCAATAACTCCGTACATGGTATGCAATGCGGTTACATCGGTTTCTTCTGCCTGCGAAGCAACAACATCCAAGACCTTCAAATCAACCAATGCCTCCGCAACTTTACCCATTTGATCTTTGGCATCGGCGGGGTAATTGTCATGAGAAGGAATTGACCAAACGCCGTCAACTTCCGTAACCCGAAAATTTTCAAGATCACCGGTTGCGTTTTGTTTGACGATTTCGAGCGTTTTAACCGCAAGCGGATCAGTGAATTTTGGAAAGAGCGGTTTACTGATCATCTCTTCCATTTTGATTTCACGCACAACAGGGCGGGTTAATACAGCCGTTACCAAAAAAATGACGGCAAGAATTAAAAAAATAATTGTTTTCTTTGTTTCTGTCATGGTTGTAGCGATTAAGGTGTGTGAGGACAAAACTTGAGGAACCAATTCAAAAGTTCTTTGATAAAATAACTTCTAAACTTCTAAAAAAATTCCGCATAAAACATTTTGCTCTTAGGATGGTTAGTGACTAAATTTATGCTCATGCCACATTAAAATTCGGTTCTCAATATTCCGGCGGTTAAAACTGCCGGCTGGGTCGGCAATGCCCTACTGGGGCAATTTGAATCAATTATCAATTTATGTTGTGAGACGAAAACCAAGTTTTAAAGTGTAATGAATACAACAAACTTTTTAAAAGTTCCCTAACAATTTACATTAAATCCTTAACCTCTTCAAGTCGGAGACCAAAAAAATTTGAAATTCCCCCCCTCACTTCGCCGCAACCCCGATCTTTTTCTTGGGAATTTCTAAAAACCACGAATTTATTTTTATTAACCACAGAGGACACAGAGAACACAGAGGAAATTTTTGCAATCTGCTCAGGAGAATTTACAATTCCCCCAAGCGAATTTGCAATGGAAACATCTAAATTGATCAGGAATATTTATTTTTCAATTTTATCTTGTCCTTATTAAGGGCAATTCCAATGTAGCGATGGGTTTTAACCCATCGGAATTATACGATGGGTTAAAATAGCGGCGATGAGTTAAACCTCATCGTTATTTTGGAAGTGTTCGCAGGCGGAATTATTGCCAAACATTTGTATTTGTAATTTCCGCCTTGCGAAACTATCCGCGATCAATTATCAACTCTCAACTATTTTTGAAGGTATATCGGTTGACAATATTTTCGAAAAGTTCTTGTCTGCCGGAATTATTTGGATCGGTGTTGCCTTTTTTGAGCATATATTTTTCCAGCGATTTGAAATCGTGTTTGCCGGATTCAATTTCCGCACCAATACCAACATCCCACGAAGAATAACGATCTTTGACCATTTGCGCAATTTCACCACTCTTGCGAATTTCCGCCGCAATTTTCAAGCCCAACGCAAAAGCATCCATTCCGCCAATGTGAGCATAAAACAAGTCAATCGGCTCAAAACTTTCACGCCGGACTTTGGCGTCAAAATTCAAACCGCCCGTTTTGAAACCGCCATACTTCAGAATCACCAACATCATTTTGGTTGTTTCATAAACATTGGTCGGGAATTGATCCGTGTCCCAACCAAGCAATGTATCACCGGTGTTCGCATCAACCGAACCCAGAAAACCTTGACTTCCGGCATATTCCAGTTCGTGTTCAACAGCATGACCCGCCAAAGTCGCATGATTGGTTTCAATATTCATCTTGACGTATTTTTCAAGACCGTAAGCACGGAGAAAATTAATACACGCCGCCGAATCAAAATCATATTGATGTTTTGTCGGTTCTTTTGGTTTGGGTTCAAAATAAAATTGTCCCTTGAATCCGATTTCTTTAGCGTAATCAACCGCCATGTGCATAAATTTTGCCAGATGATCAATTTCACGTTTCATATCGGTGTTCCAGATACATTGATAACCTTCGCGTCCGCCCCAAAATGTGTAACCGTCACCGCCAAGTTCTTTGGTGATTTCGAGAGCCTTTTTGACTTGAGCGGCGGCAAAAGCAAACGCATCGGCATTGCAACTGGTTGCGGCTCCGTGCATAAAACGCGGATTGCCAAACAGATTCGCCGTGCCCCACAACAATTTTATGCCGGTTCGTTGTTGTTCTTCCTTAAAAACTTTAACAACAGCGTCAAGATTTTCGTTGGTTTCTTTGAGCGAATTGCCTTCCGGCGCAATATCACGATCATGAAACGCATAAAACGGCATCTGAAGTTTTTCGAGAAATTCGAAAAAGACTTTAACACGTTTCTGGGCGTTTGCGACCGTGTCTTTCCCTTCCCAAGGGCGGTGCATCGTACCAACTCCAAACGGATCAGAACCGGTTGCTCGCATTGTGTGCCAATACGCAGCACTGAAACGGAAATGATCTTTCATTGTTTTGCCTTCGACCTTCTCATCGGGATTGTAAAACCGGAACGCCAAAGGATTTTTCGATTCGGTACCTTCAAATTGAACAGTTTTTTTAACTTCGGAAAATGCAGCCATAGTAGCCTCCAAAAATTTGAAAATGGAAAAAATTAACAGTAAACATAGACAGTAAACATAATAAACACAGTAAACACACAGTAAATATTAAATACTGCTGTAAATTCGATCAGTATTTATTTTCAAGTTATTCTCACATATTCTCACAAAAAACTAACAAAAATCAAGTGTATTCGATTTTAGTTTTGTTAAGACAGGCGGCGGTTTGCTGAAGTGTTTTAAACAATAACAACAATAACAACAATAAACCCACCGCCGCAAGAGTTAATATTGTTTTCGATGTTCCGTTTGAATTTGCAATCGAACGGATTTGCAATCGAACGAATTTATAATCGAACGGTTACTAAAATTCTTTTGTTTCTCCCGGAATAGCGGTGTGATATTTTCCGTTTTCGTCGGGTTTAACCGGCGGTTCACTTTCGAGCGTCCAGTTTTCGATACCAGGAGCAAGTTCATAAGTTGAATTCCAGCAAGTATCGTATGATAATTCCATACCGGAATCAACCGCCATGCGTCCCATGATGGACGTGAATGTCGCTTGCACGCCTCGTTCAATTTCATTCCACGAATTATCTTCGCGAATTGCTTTGAACAACCGATTTTGTTCTTCCTGATACGAATCGCAGGCAGCCGCTTTGGGTTTCCACACGACATTTTCGGGAATTTCTTTCAATCCTTTATAAATTGTGGGGTTTCCGACTCCTTCGCCCAGCACAACACAACCTTTTGTTCCATGAATTACGGCGCGGAAAGAGTGCCATGCTTTGGTGATTTGGCGTAACTGAACCATCATTTTTACGCCATCGCCAAAACGGTATTCATAGGCGCAATGGTCATACATTTGGTCATTTGCTTTTCGTACTTGGCGTCCGCCTTGTCCTTGAACGGAGACGGGCAATTGTTCGCCGCGTGCCCAGCAACAAATATCGATATTGTGAATCATCCAATCGACCATGTAACTTCCGTTGCCCCATGTCCAGTTTTGAAAACCGAGCAACTGATTTTGAAGTGGAGTCAGGTTGGGGTTGTGAATGAACGGAAATTCCGGTTGTAAGCGATAAACCCAACAAGCAATAATTTCACCGATTTCACCGTCATGAATTGCTTTGATTGTTTCTTCTGTTCGCCAATAATGCCGGTTATTCAGACCGACGGCGACTTTGAGATTTTTCTGTTTTGCAATTTCATTAGCGGCGAGAATTTTTTTGCAACCCGGCGTATCGACTGCCAATGGTTTTTCCGCAAAAACATGAACACCTTTTTCTACGGCGTAGGCGAAATAATGGGGGCGAAAAGCCGGTGGAGTTGCCAGAATGACGACATCGCCGGGCGAAAGGGCGTCGATTACTTTTTTGTAATTATCGAGATCACCGAAAACATGGTCGCCGACATCTAGTTTTGGGGCAACGAACTCATCTTTTTGGAGAAATTCGAGAACACTTTTAGCGCGGTCGGCAAAGGCATCGCCGATGGCAACTAATTTAGTGGGACCTTGGGTGTGAAGAGCCTGACTGATTGCGCCGCGACCTCGACCGCCGCAACCGACAAGACCAATTTTAATAGTATTCTCTTCGGCTGCATGAACTTTGGGGATTGTTGTTCCCGACAAAACGGAACCGGCAGCGATTGTTCCGGCTGCGAGTAAGCCGGAAGTTTTCAAAAATTCACGCCGTGAAGACGGCTCAGACATTGGATGAACGGGTGTTAATGACATAATTTGGAATCCTTTACATATTAAAGTATCAAATAATTTGGGTAACATCACCAATGATGTTACGTAACCATATTATTATCAATTTCTTTTCAAAAACAATAACCCAATTATAGTTAATAGTTAGTAGTTAATAGTGAATAGTGAAAAAGTTAGGTAGGCGATCCCTTCGCCGAAGGGTCGCAACGGTTGATGATGATTTTCCTCTGTCCTGAAAGGACAACACAAACCAGCCCTACCCAACGGGTAGGGTCAGTTCGCAATACGGAATTCTATGTTGCCAATCCCGTCAATTCTGTTAATCCTATCCAAATTTTTGTCCGATGGGTTTTAACCGCCGGAACATTTGGAATCGGAACATGAACGCCTGCGTCCGTGTTATATGGAGGCAAGCCTCCGTGTTGTACGGAGGCAAGCCTCCGTGTTGTACGGAGGGAAGCCTCCGTGTTGTCCCAACGCCAGCGTTAGTTTACTGCGCTTGTAATGATTTGTGAAAGATGGTCATTCTGGGTTCTTTCAACTCTGTACCACCGCCGGAGAATTGCGTAATAATCTTGATCCGGT
>JAISNF010000358.1 GCA_031276415.1 Planctomycetaceae bacterium | reverse complement strand
CTTCACGGGCAACACGCATTACTTCTTCGATGGTCGTTAAACCGCGCAAAACTTTTCGGATTCCGTCCGCGTACAATGTACTCATTCCTTCCGCTCTTGCCATCTTTCGAATCTCAACCGTACTTGCCTGTTTAAATGTCATCTCCCGAATTTTGGGCGTCATCATCATTAGTTCAAAGATTGCCATTCGCCCGCGAAAACCGGATTTATTACAACTTCCGCAACCTCGCCCTTTCATAAAAGTTGCCTTGTTTGCCTGCTCAACGGAGATTCCCGCCTCACGAAGTTCAAGTTCAGAAGGAACGTAAGGTTTCTTGCACTTCGTACAAATTGTTCGTACAAGCCGTTGCGCCATGATACCAATTACCGAACTGGAAACCAAATAAGGCGGAACTCCCATATCAATCAGACGTGTAATAGCACCGGGCGCATCGTTCGTATGAAGAGTACTAAAAACTAAGTGTCCAGTTAACGATGCCTGAATTCCCATTTGTGCCGTTTCGAGGTCTCGCATTTCCCCGACAAGAATAATATTGGGTGCCTGACGCAACATTGCCCGAATCACACGGGCAAAATCAAGACCAATAGAATGTTTAATTTCAACCTGATTAATACCGGGAAGATAATACTCAACCGGATCTTCCGCTGTAATAATTTTTCGCGTTGGGGTGTTTAGGTCATTTAAGGCTGCGTAAAGAGAGGTCGTTTTGCCCGAACCGGTTGGACCGGTTACAAGGATAATCCCATTAGGACGGCGAATCAATGATCCGAATTTTTTGAAATCCGATTCTGCGAATCCGAGTTGTTGTAAACTCACACGGATATTATCTTTATCCAAAATTCGCATGACAATTGATTGACCGTGATTTGTTGGAATCACGCTGACACGAAGGTCTAATTCTTTATCTAAAATAGAAAGTTTAATTCGACCATCCTGTGTTCGCCGACGTTCAGCAATATCCAGTCGAGCAAGAATCTTAAATCGAGACAACACCGAACCTTGCAACCGTTTGGGAATGGTATCGCGTTCTACTAAAAGTCCGTCAATCCGGTACCGAACACGAACACGATCTTCAAACGGTTCAATATGAATATCCGAAGCACGAAGTTGAACTGCCTCTTCAATAATCAGGTTGCTCAACCGAACAATCGGAGCATCACTGTCCGCAACATTGGCAATGTTTCCTCCCAAACTGCTCGTTTCGGTAAAATCGATTTCCGTGTCGGTCATTTCCTGAATTAACGAGTCGGCACTTTCACCAATATTTTGCGTATAATGCCTATTTACCGCTTCCTGAATTAGTTCTTCCGATGCCAAAACCGGTTCAATAGGACGATTCAAAATGAATCGAAGTTTATCAAGAGTTTCAATATCATTCGGATCACTCATAATAACCCGAAGTGTATCGCCATCAAGTTGATACGGCAAAATACCGTTTTCCCGCGCAACCGATTCAGGAACCAATTCAACGATAGCCGGAGGAATTACCACTCCGGTTAAATCAATGTATTCCCTGCCGTATTCTTCGGCAATCGATTTTGTTACGTTTTCACTGCTGGCGTAACCAAGTTTGACAATGGCTTTCCGAACGGTTATATCCGTCGATTTTGCCATCTCCTGTGCTTCGGCAATTTGTGAGGTACTGAGAAGACCCTTACGCTGAAGGATCCCAAGATAATTGAGTTTCTTAGCCATAATGAATTTGTGGTTAATCTGTGTTGTTTAGTGGTTAATTAGGAATTGTACAGAGTTGTATCATGGTTAAATAATTCCTATTGACACAATAAAAATTATTCTGCATAATTCGCTCCGTTTTTTTAGAAAGCCCGGTTGTTAATCGTCTTCACGTAATTTGGAATGCGTCATAACCGCATCAAAAATATATTATTAAAAAGCGAGTTTCGCTCTATTCCGGTTAATATTGCGCGCCGAAGGCTTTGTTTTTTGGGAATTATTGTTTTCCTTGTAATTTTTTGGGTTAATTTTGAGATTGATTTTTCTTTTGGCACCGCCCCAATTCGTTCTTCACAAAGCAGCCGTTCCTCACAAAACATAATGCTCCAAAACCCGTTGGAAAAACAATTTAACAATCCTCAGCGTGAACCGGAAAATCGATTTACCAAACGATCCCGATTTACTGACGATACTATTCCTTCTTCCGTTCCGTCATCCGCAACTGTTGAATCGTCAAAAATACGTCAGGTTTCTGGAGAAAATGTTCCAGAAAATCAAAATCAAAGTCAAAATATTTGGGACAATCCCAAACCTGCAACCGGAAACGCAATGACTTTATCTGATTGGGGAATTGGTTCTCCGTCAACATCATCGTCATCAACAACAACATCGAACGCTTTATCTTCTCCATTATCCCAACAATCACCAACCGCTCCGGTAATATCTTACAACCAATCGGGAATTTTTAACGGTTTTGGTGCAACGGCATCCAATCAACCAACTGCAAGTTATCCGACTGGTTATCCGAATACACCAATAATTCCCTATTCTAACATTGAAACAAACTCAAATGCAAGCCCTTTACCGAATAATCCCTATACTTATTTGTATCCACAGGCGATGATTCCTTCAAACTTTTCGGGGAACAATGAAAATCCTTACGGTGTCAATAATCCTTACGGTGTTAATAATTTAGGTTATTATACTCCAAACGGTGGTCAGTTTTACGTTAATTCTTACAATCCTTACACTTATTACAACAATTTAGCAACAGCATCTAATGGTTATTACGGACAAGGAAATTGGGGAATGTACAATCCCAATGAAATGACGGGGCAACAAGTTACCGGTAACGGAACACCGGAACAGCAAAATTCATTGTATCAGACATTGCTCTTTCAGGAAATGATGTTACGTCAACGTGAACAGGAAAGAGAGGAAAAGGAGGAAAAAGATGAAACGGAAAATGATAAAAAGAAAGATTCCGATCCTGAAAAAACTTCTGAATCACAATGGACAATGAAACAGTTCATGCCGATTTATGTTTCATCACCGCTTGGCGAAACAATATGTTCAGGAATAAAAATGTTGAGTCCTTTTAGTACGCCGAGTGGTCCGCATCGTGGAGTTGGTCAACCGCTTCTTAATCGGAGTTGGTTGGATCATCCGTATTATTTTGGCGGTTTTTGTGGTTGGGTTTCCGGTTCGCAATTAGTTTCCAATTTGATTGATCAGAAAAAAGGCGGAACCGGCGGATTGATTTTTGGTTATAATTTGAACGAATATTGGGGATTGGAAAGCCGGCTTCATTTTGCGTCTATTGATATTATGGAGACTGCTGCCGGGCAAGAGGTGTTCAAAAATTGGTACGCTGCCACGTCTCCCGGAAAACCTGTTCCGGCGTTGACAACACGAAATAACCGGTTATCGACATTGGATGTTGCTGTTCATTATTATCCGCTTGGCAATGCCAAATGGCGACCGTTTTTCAAATATGGTCTTGGATTCAGTCGTGAATCATTTATTGATACGTATGGTAAAAAACACAACGAAAACACGGTAACAATGCCGTTTGGAATTGGGTTACGTTATTGGTGGAATGAAAATCTTGCGATTCAGGCGGATTTGCTGGACAATGTTATTTTTTCGTCTGGTGTTACCAAAACGCAAAACAATGTTGCGTTTTGTGTGGGTTTAACTTATTCATTTGGAAGCAGCAAAAAGAAACGTCCTACTGTTTATTATCCTTACACTCCAAGTCTTGGTTCCCGATGGTAAGATCGCAACGGTTGGTGTTATTTTGATTTCTATCTGTAAACGGGGACAAAGTCAGTAAGTATGCCGATCTTTTAAAATATTTCAGAATAAGATACCGGATTTTCGGCAGAGTCGGCAGAGAGATAAACTTTGTACCGGCAAGAAGTTAAGATAGATAAAAGTGGGCGCACATGGACTCGAACCATGGACCTCGGCCTTATCAGGGCCGCGCTCTAACCAAACTGAGCTATGCGCCCAAAAGATTGCAAAGCGTATATCTTATATCATTACAATGATTAGACAATCGGGGGGGCAATAAAAATTTGGCAATTATTCTGTTATTCAGTGAAATTTTATTTTTAATTTACTATTTATTATTTTCAATTAGAAATAAAATTAAAACTTCCTCTCTGTGAACTCTGTGTTCTCTGTGGTTAAATACAAAACCGGTTATTAGAAGTTATTATCCGTAAATGATACAAGATTTACGTAGATTGTTCTTTTTTATTGACGTAAACCGATGCCAATACGCCAACCAGCATCACCACAATAATAACACCAAGCGAAATCCATGTCATTATATTTTCGATTCCAAAATGATGAATCACATCAATACAAAGCAACTTCACCCCAACATACGCAAGAATAACCGATAAACTAACCTGCAAATATCGGAACTTCGCAATCATCGCCGCCATAACAAAATATAACGACCGCAATCCAAGAATCGCAAAAACATTCGACGTAAACACAATAAACGGGTCTTGCGTAATTGCAAAAATCGCCGGAATCGAATCAATCGCAAAAATCAAATCGTTGCTTTCAACAACCAAAAGAACCAACAGCATAGGAGTACATGACCACATAGAACCGGAAACTCCCGACTTTTCGTTTGAATTATTATCAGGCTCTTTTGGAATTTTGACAAAAAAATGTTCGCCGTGATACTCTGAAGTAATACGAAAAAAACGTTGTGCTAATTTGACAAGCGGATTCTTTTCAGGGTGAACTTCCTCTTCTTTGTGAAAAAACATTTTAATAGCAGTAACAAGAAGCAAAAAACCGAAAATGTAAAGAACCCAATCAAACATCTGAATCAATGTTACACCAAGCAGAATCATTATCCCGCGCAACAATAATGCCCCGAAAATCCCCCAGAATAAAACACGGTGTTGATAAAGACGCGGAACACCAAAAAATGAAAATACCATTCCAATAACAAAAATATTGTCCAGACTGAGCGACTTTTCAATAAGATAACCGGTAAAAAACATCTTGGCGGCTTCCATCCCGTTGAGATTCATTCCGCCAAGAACCGTTTTTCCGTAACCAATACCAAAGAGATGATTTTCGTATAAAAAATAGATTCCAATGTTGAAAATCAACGCCAACGCAATCCAAAGACTTGTCCAAGCAAGTGATTCACGAATCCCGGGAATGTGCGCTTTCCGGTGAAATACGCCCAAGTCAAGCAGCAACAGAAAAATAACCAACGCAATAAAACCAAACCAAAGCCAAAGAATACTCATTAAAAAAAACCTCAAAAATTTGTAACAATTTATGTCAATTTTTAATAGAACTATTTTAATTTTTAATAAACTATTTTAATAGAACTATTTACACCAATAAACCAAAATGACGTCCATATTCGCCCGATATTTCACCGAAATGCCGAAATATTGTGCCGGCAATTTGATGACAAATCAAATGTTTTCGCTATTCTTGTTCGGTAATTCCCCAACCGATATCGGGCGGCGGTTCTTCTTCGGTAACGGTTTTTTCTTCGTGAACTTCTTCCTCCGCAACCGGTTCTTCAACAGGTTTCCGTTTGAAAAATTCCTGTTCAATATTGGGTTCTTCCGGCGTCAGAAAGTCCTGAAGTATTTCATCAC
>JAISNF010000310.1 GCA_031276415.1 Planctomycetaceae bacterium | reverse complement strand
TATCTTCTCCCGGTTTGAGAATCCGATAACTAGCAGGAAAACGATCATCAGGATAAGCCCGTTTGGATTGACTTATGCCGGGGTAGTTCTGATAAATTGTTACATAAACCGGAACTGCGGAAAGGATATGAACGTAAAAGATTTCGTTAGGAGCCCACCGATAATACTTGGGATTAACGTAACGTCCATTCGACAACTCAAACCAAACTTTGACGGCGTTGGTACAACCGCTGATGGTTCCGGAACCTCCGGAAAATGGGATTGAAACTGGGGCAATCGCGTTAAATTTGGTTGTCCCGTCACTGCCCTTGACTACTCCGTCAGGTGCACTCAACGTCTTTTTGACATTCTCTGTCAATTCGGCAAACGCTTTGACCGCCGCATCGCGGTCTAAATCGCCGACATCATTCGGATCGGGAACATCTTGAGCAAAAAGGGTACTCATTGTCACGATCAACACAAAGGAAACAAAGGTAAGCATTCGTTTCATTGTTTTCTCTCCTAAAAAAGTGTAATGGTTAATAATTTACGTTCTTCGGAACGCCTTATACCTACACATACCGCTTTACTCCAAACTACCGACAAAAAATAATCGTTAAAATTTTTATTCTGATTATTGAAACCCTCGCAACGGCTAAAAATGTTTTTAATATGTAATATTAGACGTAATAATAGACGTAATATATTTGTCCGTAGATTGCGTAATACTTTTTCATGTTAATTTACGCAATTTGCAGGATTTTTTGTCTGTTTGCGTAATTTATAAAACCTCTCATATTACAAAATTTTCAAATTTATTTCAAAAATCTGTCATGGTTTGCGTTACTTTGGGGATATGATAAGTAGAAACATTGTTTTGTTTCTATTTCGTTTTTTCCTCTGGTTTTCACTTTTTCAAAATAAAACTACCATGACAAACAAACTTTTTTTCCAAAAACTGGCGATTTTGCCGTTCCTGTTTCTTGTTATTGCGATTGTTTTTGATGCCGGCATTGGCTACTCTGCTCCATCTAGGACTAGGAGTACATCTGCCAATAAAACCAAGGTATTCAATACTCGTGGTGTTGGTACATCCGGCTCTGTTCCACTCAAGTCCGCCCAACCTAACACCGGAACATCTGAACCTGGTACACGTTACGCCTTACTGATCGGCGTTAATGACTACGACAACGACGGAAATGCAGCAAGAGCCAAAGAAGCAAAACGTGATTTCTTTCACTTGGATAACCTCAAGTATTGCTGTGCTGATATGACCGGACTCAGCGAAGCCCTCGTGGACAGCAAATTCACAAAGAAGGAAAATATCATTCTGCTCACCAGTATCGCTGAAAATAATGAGAAAAAATCCACGATTGAAAATATTAACCGTGAATTAAAAAATCTCTTGTGCAAACTAAAACCCGTTGATACCATTTTCATTGCATTTGCCGGTCACGGTACGGTTCTTCCTGCTTATAAAGGTGATGAAAGAAGTGAACTTTATCTTTGTCCTATGGATGCCGAAGTTATTTGCAATCCCACAACCGGAAAGTTTGATTGTCGGCAACTGATTTCACGGGAAGAACTGGAAGTCAAATTGCAAACATGTCAAGCCAGTACCAAAATCCTTGTTATGGATGCTTGTCGGGATCGTAATATGGCAACCCGTTCTATTGCCCAACCTGATTCGTTGCGAAAAGCCACATTGGATGAAATCAGTAAAATACAAGAATTTTCCCCCAAACCCGTTGAAGGTTTATTTCAACTTTTCAGTTGCGGTGAAGGACAAACCGCCCTCGAAAATCCCAAATTAGAACATGGCGTTTATTCCCATTTCATGATTAAAGGTCTCGGAGGTGCCGCCAATAGTAACAACGATCATTACATCACCCTCTCGGAATTACAACAATATGTTCGAGAAATGACATCCGAACATGCTGGTTCATTGGATCTTAAACAAACCCCAAAAATCCTTATCAAAGAGAGTGATGGTACCGGTGATAATGTGATTCTCGCTCACTGTACACCAACAACAACCCCTTCAAAAGAACCAGATATTCTACAACAACAACAACACAAAGAATCGGACAAACAACAACAGCAGCAGCAACAACGTGATCCTGCAAATAGCGGAAGATTCCGGACTAAATAGCCGAATCCGTTTTACTCGTTAAAAACTTTAACATATCAATGAAAAGATTGGGCGACATTTCAACGAAATGTTGCCTATCTTTTCATTACTTCCTTTCTGTATCATCTATCTAAAGTAAATTCGAATAAAAATACCACTGAAATAGCACTAAATTTTTAATTATTTCAAAAGACGAATATCTTTGTTGTATTACTTTGTGAATTTTTTGTTTTCCTTTGTTTTCTCTTTTTCAGAATAAAATAATTATGACAAACCAATTTTTTTTCCAAAAAAGGGTGATTCTACCATTCATTTTTCTTTTTGTTGTTTTTAATGCTGCTATTGGTTATTCTGTACCTAAACCCAATATACCAGACTCTGGTACTGGTTACGCATTACTGATCGGCGTTAATGATTACGACAATGACGGAAACAAAGCAAGAGCCAAAGAAGCCAATCGCCCCTTCTTCAATTTGCCAAACCTTAATTATTGTTGCAATGATATGATTGGGATTGGTGAAGCCCTTGTTAGCGGACAATTTACAAAACAGGAAAATATCGTCATCCTCACCAGTAACGCTAAAGATGATGATAAAAAACCCACTCTTGTAAATATTGATCGCGAATTAAAAAATCTCTTGGCTAAACTAAAACCTGTCGATACTGTTTTCATTGCTTTTTCCGGTTCAGGGTGTGTTCTTCCTGATTATGAAGGTGATGAAAAAGGTGAACTTTATCTTTGCCCCATGGATGCAGAGATTTTCTGCAGCCCCAAAACTGGAAAGTTCGATTGTCGGAGACTAATTTCACGTAACGACATTGTAACTCAATTGCAGGACAGTGAAGCCGGAATCAAAATTTTTGTTATGGATACTTGCCGGAATCGTGATATCGTAACCCGTTCCATTGCTCAAACTGAATTAGTGGAAAAAACAACACTAGAATTTTTCCCCGTTTTCGTTAAAGGTTGTTTATTTCAACTTTTCAGTTGTGCTGAGGAACAAACTGGTGCCGAAAGTGCAGAATTAGAACATGGTATTTATTCCTATTTCATGATTAAAGGTCTCAAAGGTGCCGCTAATAGTAACAATGATCGTTACATCTCCCTCTCGGAGTTGCAACGATATATCCAAAAGATGACATCCGATTATGCCAAAGAGGTTTTAAAGCATGAACAAACCCCCAAAATTGTTGCCATCTGTGATCGTATCGGCGAAGATATTGTTATTACCCGCTTAATTTCACCGCCTTTGCCTAATGGTAATATACGTCCTGTTATTCCACCTAATCGCCGGACTCGTTAAAAACTCCAACATTCAAGCAAAAAGGTCAAACGTTTGAGCAAATTACCAGGAATTCCTAGCAAAAAGGTCAAACGTTTGAGCAATTTACCAGGAATTCCTAGCAAAAAGGTCAAATGTTTGAGCAATTTACTAGAACTTCCTAGTAAAAAGGTCAAACGTTTGAGCAAAATTACCAGCCGGCAATTGGGAATCTCAAAGAGTTAGAATCATAATGAAGAAATAAACACGACCATTTACTCCAATTGACAAATACTGGTGATATTTTGACGAAACATCATTTACTTTTTAATGATCTACTTTTAGCGGTGTAGGGGTTATCAAAAATGGAAGTGGGCGAGTTTTTCCAAAAGTTGTCTTAATTTCCATCTTTTTCGGCATGATAAAACTAGAACAGTTTTTTCCAATCCAATCCTTTTTTACAAGGTACTATCATGTTTATTCAATCTTGCTTGCGGACGCCCAATGTGTTTACACTTGTTTTCACTTTTATTTGGGCGGTCTTATTCCCGTTGACAACATTTGCCGAATCAGTTACGTCTGAACGGGTTACGGTAATCATTATTGCAGCCT
>JAISNF010000289.1 GCA_031276415.1 Planctomycetaceae bacterium | reverse complement strand
CATCTCTAAAAATTCCTAATTTTTTTTATCATGGGTTGTCAATTTCGTTTTTTTTATTACACTGATGCGTAATGAGAACAATTTCCGCTATTCTCATTTACATTTTAGTGTATTTTTTTGTTTTTCGTTTAATTTTCCTTTTAGCAACTTTCAGCATATTATGTCACAGTTTTCGTTTTTTAATATTGAAGAGCAACTCGATAAATTTAACGGAATTAACGATTTTCTTTATCGTCTTAATGAGTTGATTCATTGGTCGATTTTTTTTGACCTTCTTAATCAGGTACATTCTCAGGAACATAAATCGAATGCAGGGCGTCCCTCATTTGATGTTCTTTTGATGTTCAAAATTCTTATTTTGAAACATGCCTATAATATCTCCGATGATCAAGTAGAATTGCAAATCCGAGATCGTCTTTCGTTTCGTGCGTTTTTGGGTCTTCGTTTCGCGGATTGGGTTCCCGATTCTAAGACGATTTGGCTATTTGGTGAACAATTAACCCGTTTGGGTTTAGCCGCCCCCCTCTTTCATCGATTCCATGAAGAACTTCGTAAACATAATGTGTCCGTTAAGGGGGGTATTATTGTTGATAACACCTTTGTTGGATGTTACGGATTATAATGAAATTGTCAAGATGCTGGATGCGGAACAAGCCGTAAAGAAATGGAAACCGAAATCACGAATCGGTTTTTGCTAAACCGGTTTCGTCCCAAAGTTGCCTTGTTTTTTATTACGACTACCTATCGCGGCATAACCGCCAAAATAGGAAATAATCAGAAAAATTACACTGAATAATTACTAAGAATCAATCCAATGCCAATGACTACCCAAAGTATAACATCATGGCTTTATGCTGTTTTGGGCGGACTTTTTTCTTTGACACTTTTTCTGCCCGGTGAACAGGCGGAGCGTTCCGGTTTGTTCCATTTGCCTTGTATTCTTTGGCTTTTGACTGCATTGATTTGGGTTATTTTACCGTTACTCAAAAAAGGATGTTTGCCCAAAATTCGGTTTTCGCGGATTGATTTATTTGTGTACGGTTTTTTTGCTGTTACGTGTATTTCCGGCATTTGGAATATTTTGCCCGGTCATGGCGGAGCCGTGCGTTCCGGTCTTAATATGTTATCCGTCTGGCTTGGTTTGGCGGCGGCGTGGTTTCTTTTCCGGCAAACGTTACACAATCAAAAAACTGTTGCAATTATTTTTGGAATTATTATAGCGGTAATGTTTTCTGAAGCATTATTGGGACTTTACCAACAATTTATCGGTATTCCCGATATGTTACGGCAATTTGAATCCGCTCCTGAAAAAACGATTGCGCAGATTGATTCTTCGATCAAACCGAATACACCGGATTGGAACCGGCTTGTTGCCCGATTGAAAACAGCCAAACCAATGGGAACTTATCCGATGACCAATTCACTTGGCGGTTTGCTTGGTTGCTGGTTTATTTTTCTCGCAGGTTTTCTTGTACTTTTTTTCCCGCGAACATTTCTGCAACGTTTAGGATCGGTTACAATAATAAGTGTCCTTTTTATTTGTTTCGTTTTTACTCAATGCCGGAGCGGTATTATTGCGGTTGGTGTTGGAATTTTGCTGCTTGCGTTCGTGCTGATTCGTCGTCATTGGGGAACGAAATTATTGTTTGTCGGCTCTGCGGTTATTGTTTTATTTATTCTTACTATTTTCGTTTCATCGGGAAAAAGTCTTATTGGCGGAGCCTCGCGTTCACTTGGTTTTCGTCTCGAATATTGGCAGGCGTCATTGGGAATGATTCGGGATTATCCGGTTTTCGGTTGCGGCAGCGGTAATTTCAAACAAACATACATGCAATATAAATTGCCTCAGGCAAGCGAAGAAGTTTCTGATCCGCATAATTTTGCGATTGAAATTGCCGCAGTTTCCGGTTTACCGGCGTTACTGTTATTTGCGATTCCGTTTGGTTTTCTGTTGCGTAATTGTTTTCGTACAATTTCTATGCCGGTACCGATTGAGGACTCGTCACCGCGATCAGAAGTTTTTCTTTTTTACGGCGGTTTGTTTGGATGTTTGCTGGCGTTTTGCCTTTCGTTCAACAGTGAAGCCGGAATGGATTTTCTTGCGCCGGTGTTTGCGGCTGTGTCATTTCCGGTTATTGCCTTTGTTTTCAAACGTTTTGATCATCAAATTCCGGCATCATTAGTTTCAGTAACGATAGTAATATTTTTTGTTCATTTATCGGCGTCGGGCGGAATTTCCGTAACAAGCACGATAATTTGTCTTTGGTTTTTAGCGGCGGTTCTCGTCAACCGTCTAAACAATACTGAAATCGAACATTATGTTCTTAGAATAGGAATTGCTATTTTTCTGATTTCGGCGATTGTTTTTGTACAACAAATGAGTTACCGCCCCGTTCTTCGTGCCGGTTCTTTTTTGTTACAAGCGGAAACGGAAACGGACGAATTTCAGCGAATTGCTTTGTTACGACAAGCGGCTCAGGCGGATTCATGGTCATCAATTATTCGGGAACGTCTTGCAATGGAAACATTCCGGCTTTGGTTGATTTTTCCCAATGATGCGGCAAGAAAAGCGGAAACGCTTGAAATTCAACGTCAGACGGTTCGACTTATGCCGCGCTCGGCAACGTTACATTTTATTTTTGCGGAGCGGCTGAATTTAATGTACGAAAAAACGGGAGATATGGAATTAGTGAAAGCGGCGTTGGAATATTATCGTAATGCTGTTTTATTGTATCCTAATTCTGCCAAATTTCGTGCACCTTATGCGTTGTTCCTTTGGAAGACTTCCGGCGATTCGGACGACAAACGGAAAGAGGCGTTACGGCAACGCGATCTTACCATACAACTCGATGATTTCATGCCGCACGCTGATCAAAAACTCGCACAGGAGCAACGTTTATTGTTACTTAATTTGTCCGATAACGCCTTATAAACGGCAAACGATACTTCTGATTGTTACTTAACAAATGTTTATTGTTGTTTCCAATATTTTTACAGGTTCCTTTTTTTTGTAAATACTATGAAAAAATTTGTAATGCTATTTGCTGTTGTTATTTTGAATTTTGCCACAATAACAATTTCGGCACAATCTCCATTGAATGTTCGAGAATTTGGAGCGGTTGGCGATGGTAAAACCGATGATACTGCGGCGTTTCAAAAAGCGTTGGATGCGGCGGCAACTTCTGATTCACAGGTTGTTTCCGTTCCGCGCGGAAATTATCGTTTCGCAGGTTCATTGCAGGTGCCAAATGGTGTAACACTTAAAGGCGTATGGGAATCTGTGCCGTCTCATATCGGGATTCGGAATAAAGGTCAGGTCAGACCGACCGATGACGGCACAACATTTCTCGTAACAGGCGGACAAGGACAAATCAATGATCCTCCGTTTTTAACTCTCAATAATAATAGTACACTTAAAGGTATTTGTATCTATTATCCCGATCAAAAAGAAGATGATGTACCAACCGAATATCCCTGGACAATCGCAATGCGCGGTAAAAATCCGGCAATTCTTGATTGTGAACTTTTGAATCCTTATCAGGCAATTGACGCAACAAAAAATGAACGTCATTTGATACGAAATATCAGCGGACAACCATTGCGTCTTGGTATTTTTGTTGATTCAATTTATGATATTGGACGAATTGAAAATGTTCATTTTAATCCATGGTGGAGTATGAAACCGAAATTATTCCGCTGGCAGATGGAAAACGGCGAAGCGTTTGTTTTCGGGCGTTCTGATTGGCAATATGTTCACAACACGTTTTGTTTCGGTTACAACATTGGTTATCGTTTCATTGAAACAAAAAGTGGTGTTTGCAACGGTAATTTTCTTGGAATTGGGGCGGATGATTGTTACACGGCGGTTGTTGTCGATCAATCTGCTCCAATGGGATTGCTTATTACGAACGGTGAATTTGTTTCGTTTCATGGACCGGAACCGACAATGGTTCGTGTTGGTAACAAAAATCACGGAACGATTCGGTTTTCTAATTGTGCGTTTTGGGGACCATGCCGTCAGATTGCTGTTACGGAAGGACAGGGAACAATCGGTTTTTCTGATTGTACGTTTGTACAATGGGGGTTCAAAGACAAAGAAATTGCTCAGACTGATGAGAACGACGGATGGTGGAGAGGATTACCGAACGAAAAAGAGCGGATTGAAACGCCTGCAATTCAAGTTCTTGGCGGCAATCTGATTCTTCGCGGTTGTGAATTTCAGGACAAAATGCCGCAGATATTTCTCGGTGAAAATGTCAAAAAGGCGGTTGTTACGGGAAATTTGATTCGGGGTGAAGAACGTATCGAAAATAAAGCCGGAGAAAAAACAAATATCATTATTCGTGACAACGCTTCGGGAAATTAAGTTTATTCGTAACATTTTACAACAATATCCTCTCAAACACCGCATCGGTGCTAACCGATTTATAGTAACTGTCAATTTTATCGCAGAAGATTTAGAAAAAAGAAACATGTCCATAGAGGACACAAATTATTTTTGAGAATACGAAGTAGCAAAACAAACGAAAAAAAAGTTTTTTGTTTTGGTGTTGACATGTTTAACGGGTCATGTATAATCACGAATAAATTAATTTCTGAGTTTTTATTTTAAACTTTGGAGACCAAATTACAATTTAAAAAATAAGTTGCCCGAATTTTTGTTCGGGTATTAAGAAATCGAGTACGTCAACAATTTTGTGATCGCTTAGGCGAACTGTAATTTCTACAGGCAACCGGATTTTCCGGGTAGAAATTACTTGGCACTAGAAAGTTGCGTGGCTCCCGTTAAGGGAGCGTCGCGTCTAATGCCATAGGTATAATTCAGTGTTACATTTTAACACATGTAACACACCACTTTTGCCGGTGGGAATGAACCTGCTTCACAAAGCGTGTCGCTCCTATCTAGTAGTGACACTTCTGTTGCTGTTTCTCGGCGTTGAGTTTTTCCCACTTTGTAACAAAAACAGATTATTTGTTATGTAATCTGTAAACATGT
>JAISNF010000265.1 GCA_031276415.1 Planctomycetaceae bacterium | reverse complement strand
CTTGTTTTCGTTATAATTATTCCACATTAAAATTCGGTTCTCAATGTTCCGGCGGTTTTCAATATTCTGGGGCAATTTTTAATCAATCATTAGACGCAACAATTTCTTTCATTGCTTTGTAAGGTCCCATAGAACGTGTTTTTTCAACAATTTCCGTAATAAATTTCTGAAATTTTGCACCTTCGGCGGCGGAAATCCAGGAAAAATGAATCCGTTTTGTGTCAATACCAAGCGTGTTCAATAATTCCCGAAATAAAATCCACCGTCTTCGTGCATGAAAATTGCCGCTTGTGTAATGGCAGTCGCCCGGATGGCAACCACTCACTAACACCGAATCGGCTCCGTTTTCAAACGCTTTGATAATCAGATTAAAATCAATTCGACCCGTACAAGGAAGGCGTATAATCCGTAAATTAGAAGGATATTCAAGACGGCTCGTTCCGGCAAGATCGGCACCTAAATACGTACACCAATTACAAACAAAAGCAATTACTTTGGGTTCAAATATGGCTGCTGTTGATGTTGCGGTTGATTCTGGGGACATTTTTTTGAGTTAGGGTTGAGTTTCACAAAAATATTTCGTAACTATTGACATTGGGTATTAACCGGTTTATTTTATTAAGCAGGCGTTGGGTTGCCCTATTGCTTCCGATTAAAACAAGAAAACAATATAACACGGAATGCCGTTTTTTCAAGATATTACCGATTTTTTATTTAAACACAGATAGGTACTTCTAAAAACTCAACTTTATTTTTTAAAACCACAGAGGACACAGAGAGCACAGAGAGAACAATTTTTGAACTAGCGAATACACAGAAAAAAAAGAATTGTCCGCAGATGACGCAGATTTTCGCAAATAAATTAAGATATTCGCTTGCGTATCTGTGTTTATCTGCGTAATCTGCGGACAATTCTTATTTTCCTTCTCTGTGAAACCTGTGTTTTCTGTGGTTAATAAAAATAAATAGACAGTTACTTAAAAACTTCCTCAGTGTCCTCTGTGTTCTCTGTGGTTAAATAAGAAACCGGTTATTAGAAGTTACCTTAACTTTATTATTTTGCGTATTTTGCGATGCGAAAAGTTCACACATTAATTATTGGCAGTGGAGCGGCGGGGCTTTGTGCGGCGGTTCGGCTTCGTGCGGAGGGAGTTGACGATCTTTTAATTGCGACGGAAGGTCTTGACCAAAGTACTTCCATCAATACCGGCAGCGATAAGCAAACTTATTACAAACTCTCACTTTGCGGCAACCAAACCGATTCTCCGTATGAAACAGCACAAACACTTTTTGAAAATGGTTCTATGCATGGTGATATTGCTTTAGTTGAAGCCGCATTGTCTGCCCGTGCTTTTTTCCATTTGGTCAATCTTGGCGTCCGATTTCCGACCGATAGATTTGGTCAGTTCGCCGGTTACAAAACCGATCACGATCCGCGTCAACACGCAACCTCTGTTGGTCCTTACACTTCACGCGATATGTGTATTGCTTTGATTAAGCGGGTTAAAGAATTACAAATTCCAATCTGCGAACATCTTTACTGTGTTGAACTTTTAAAATGCAAAGAACAACGTAAAGAACAAGCGGAAAACCGTATTTGCGGAGCAATTTTTCTTAACGATCACGACGAATGGATTCCAATTATTGCGGAAAATATTATTTTTGCGGTTGGTGGACCTGGCGGGTTGTATGAAGCGAGTGTTTATCCTTCGGGTCATAAAGGCGGAATTGGTTTAGCGTTGGCGATTGGTGCTGAGGCGCAAAATCTGCCGGAATCACAATTTGGAATAGCCTCGACAAAATTTCGTTGGAATGTTTCCGGTACTTACATGCAGGTCATACCAAAATTTGTGAGTACGGATCAAAACGGTTCAGAACCTCGCGAATTTTTACGGGAATATTTTGATTCGCCGGCGGAACTTCATTCGAAAATTTTTCTGAAGGGTTATCAGTGGCCTTTTGACGTGAGAAAAGTTATTGGCGGCAGTTCGTTGATTGACATTTTAGTTTACATTGAAACGGTCGAACATCATCGTCGTGTTTTTCTTGATTACCGTGAAAATCCGCAAGATTTTTCTTTTGATCGGTTATTGCCGGAGGCGTATCAATATCTTAAAAATTCGGGGGCGTTATTGGAGACGCCGGTTATGCGGCTTGAGAAGATGAATCCCAATGCGGTGCGGCATTATGGGGTCAACGGGATTGATTTACATGGTGAGATGCTTGAAATTGCGGTTTGTGCTCAGCACAACAATGGCGGTTTAGCGGGGACGATTTGGTGGGAATCGACGAACATTAAACATTTTTTTCCGATTGGCGAGGTCAATGGTTCGCATGGAGTTATGCGTCCGGGCGGTTCGGCGTTAAATTCCGGTCAGGTTGGGGCGTTTCGTGCTGCGGAGTTTATTGCGAACCGGTATCGGAATTGGACGTTGGACATTGACGAAATTGCATCGAAAATACGCAAACCTGATTTATCAACATTGCGATTAAAAAAGGCGGTTCCTGATTTTGTTTGTCGTCGCATGTCGCAATTTGGGGGAATGGTGAGGCGTTTGGACGATTTGAAGATTGTGGTCAAGGAAGCGTGGCAACAATTTCAACATGACAGAAACCCATTTTGTCTTGCGCATGCGGTTTATCTTGACGCAATTTTTTATGCGATTTATTCTGGTGTTGGCAGTCGTGGCAGTGGGTTGGTGATTGGCGGTAATAGCGGTAATAACGGCAACGGCAATAATAGCGGCAAACCGATTCATTGCAAACTGGATGGTGACCAATGGAGTTTGCAGCCGGAAAATGAATTTTATCGTGAAAAAGTGTTGTTGAGTTATTACGATCCGGAGGCTGACGAAATTTCGCATTATTGGGAGCAACGCCGTCCGATTCCTGAGACGGATCTCTGGTTTGAAACTATCTGGCAAGAATTTCAACAAGGCAAAATCTACCGGCAATAAGTAACAACTTAAAAATTCCTCTGTGAACTCTGTGATTTTTGTAGTTTTAAAAATAAATATGTGGTTTTTAGAAACTCACTAAGGTAGGCGATGTTTCGCCGAAGGGTTTTCGACCACCGTCGAAACGGTTAATCGGTAACGAAAGCAGGCTCACAGTCGGCGAGTACGCCGACCAATGTTTCAGGCGAAACATCGGCTACATTTTGAGTTCCAACCTTAAACAGATTCAAAAAACAATTTCCAAACAACAGTTTCAAACAAAGTGTGGTATGAAAGGCGTAAATTGCCTAGTTTCTCTATTCTTTGCCGTTAATTCATATTCCAGAATAATACCAAAATAAAAAAATTTTTTTCACTATCTGTTGCGATTTTGCAAAAAATTGACCCAAAATACCGAACCACATAAACCATAAAGAGTTATATTATGTTCACTAAATAAGAAATCTATTACTTTCCCTAATCAGTGGACATTGTAAGTCCTTTTTTAATAACAACTTACAAAAATCTCAAAATAATGAATTGACTCCGTTTCGGGATACGTTATGATATTCTATGTTCTTGCCGGAAACTGTATGTCGTGTCTCCGGCACACAAAGAACCACAATATGTAGTCTCGACTCTAAAAGGAGTTAGGTAAAAAAATAAAGGAATGAAGTCTAAAATTGAAAACAATGTTCTCGTTAGTTAAATGCCACAAGCATTCAAAATACACGATAACAATCACTTCTGTTGGGCATATAAACCCAATTTTTACCCTTAACAATCCTCCACCGTCGAAAATACAATGTGTCGTAAACCTATTAACCATTGAAATGATTTTACTCAACATATTTTTGAAAATCCGGCTTTCAAATTCAATCACAATTCAACTGTAAAAAATTTGACCAACTTTCATTACAATCATAAATTTTGAAGAGTTTGCCGTAAAATTCAAAAATAGAAAGAATTTCATTTTTTAACATCCTTTTCGGATTTATTTTTATGGATACAATAATTAGTTTGGATACACTTCACTCAGAACCAAATCCAGTCGAAACAGATCAGACTGCTAAACTCAAAATGGAACCGGTGTTTTGTCCAGAAGATGTCGCCAATCCGTTCGACACTGTTGAATGGACAACCCGAACCGCAACAATCAAAGGTGACGGCGGAACCGTTTTCTTTGAACAAAATGATTGCGAATTTCCAAGCACCTGGAGCCAACTCTCCGTTAATGTCGTTGCCAGTAAATATTTCTACGGTGAACCAAATACTCCACAACGTGAAAAAAGTATCCGGCAGTTAATTCATCGGGTCAGCCGGACAATTGCCGATTGGGGAACCGAAGACGGTTATTTTGCTTCCCGAAAAGACGGCGATATTTTTTACCGTGATTTGACGTGGTTGCTGCTTCATCAGTATGGTTCGTTCAATTCGCCCGTCTGGTTCAATGTGGGACTATATCCGCAATACGGAGTTCGCGGCGGGAAATGCACTTGGCATTGGAACGAACAGGCTGGCGAAGCCACTCAACCCGAAAATCCCTACGAACATCCACAGGCTTCTGCATGTTTTATTCAAAGCGTTTCGGATAATATGGAAGCAATTATGGATCTCGCCCGAAGTGAAGCAATGCTTTTCAAATTCGGCAGCGGAACCGGCACTGATCTTTCAACAATCCGGTCAAGTATCGAAAAATTAGCCGGCGGCGGAAAACCATCAGGTCCACTCTCTTTTATGCGTGTTTACGATCAAATCGCTGCTGTTGTCAAAAGCGGCGGCAAAACACGGCGAGCCGCCAAAATGCAGTCGCTCAAAGTAACTCATCCCGATATTATGAATTTTATCGACTGCAAATTTCGCGAAGAAGAAAAAGCCAAAATCCTGATGAGAAATGGTTTGCCTTATGAAGATGCCTATTCCTCCGTTCTTTTTCAAAATGCCAATCTTTCTGTTCGTCTTACGGACGACTTTATGAAAGCAGTGAAAGAGGATAAAATCTGGGCAACGCATTGGGTAACAAATCCCGAAAAAGAAGGTCCTACCTATCCTGCCCGTCAAGTATTTGACAAAATCGCAAACACGGCATGGGCTTGCGGTGATCCGGGGGTTCAATATGACACAATCATCAACCGTTGGCACACAACTCCAAACTCAGGACGAATTAACGCCTCCAATCCGTGCAGCGAATATATGAGTCTTGACGATACCGCCTGCAATCTGGCAAGTATCAATCTTATGCGTTTTCGGCAAGAAGAAGGACTTTTCGATGCCGAACGATTTATTCAGGCTTGCCGAATTTTCTTTATTGCTCAGGAAATCATTATTGATCGGGCAAGTTATCCGATCAAAAAAATTGCGGAAAACAGTCATCGTTTTCGTGCCATTGGACTTGGATATTCCAATCTTGGCAGTTTGATTATGAGTCTTGGTTTGCCGTATGATTCTGACGAGGCACGGGGGTTGTGCAGTGTTTTGACGGCGTTAATGAATGGTGCCGCTTATCGGACAAGTGCGGAATTAGCGGGAGTTGTTGGAGATTTTGAAGCCTTCGCCGCAAACCGTGAACCGATGTTGCGGGTAATTGATATGCATTGGGATGCCGTCAACCGAATCGGGAATTGTCCAAACTACCTGAAAAAACGAGCGCAACGGTTATGGGATGAAGTCCGCAATTCGGGAAGCCGAAACGGTTTCCGTAATGCGCAGGCAACTGTTCTTGCTCCGACAGGAACAATCAGTTTTATGATGGATTGCGATACAACCGGAATTGAACCGGATATTGCGCTTGTCAAATTCAAACAGTTGGCTGGCGGCGGAACACTCAAAATTGTTAATAACACCGTGCCGCTTGCGCTTCGGACGTTGGGTTATACCGATGCGGAAATTACGGCAATCATTGATCACATTCAGGAAAAAGGAACGCTTCACGAGGCACCGCATTTGGTTGACGCTCATTTACCGGTTTTTGACTGTGCGTTTCCGACGCCGGGTTCGGATCGTTGTATTGCTTGGGATGCTCATGTCAAAATGATGGCAGCCGCACAACCTTTTATTTCCGGTGCTATTTCGAAGACCGTCAATATGCCAAACAACGCAACATCGCAAGATATTGCGGATGCGTACATGATGGGTTGGGAACTTGGTCTCAAAGCCCTTGCGGTGTATCGTGACGGTTCGAAGGGAGCGCAACCGCTTTCCACTGCGGATAAATCCAAAAGCAACGAAACGGAAACTACTTCCAGCCGTAAGGAAAAACGGAAACTTGCCGGACCTCGTCGTGAACGTTTGCCCGACACGCGGCAATCGGTTACTCACAAATTCAATGTTTCAGGTCATGAAGGTTATATTACAGTTGGACTTTATCCTGATGGGCGTGTTGGTGAATTGTTTATTACAATGGCAAAAGAGGGAAGTACCATTGGAGGTTTGATGGATTGTTTTGGTACGGCAATTTCGATGAGTTTGCAATATGGAGTGCCGCTTTCGGTTTATGTTGAGAAGTTTTCGCACACGCGTTTTGAGCCGATGGGACATACCAAAAATCCTGATATTCCGATTGCGAAGAGTCTTGTCGATTATATTTTCCGTTGGCTTGGTCGTACATTTTTGCCGGACATGCAATCAGTGCAGCAAGACCCGCAAAATCTTCATCCTGACTATGACAATAATGACAGACGTTGTGGAGTTGCCGGTAAAGTGGAAGACAATAACAAACAAATTATTCAGACCGGAACTTCAAATTCGCCAAATTCGCCGCCGTCTGCTTCTTCTTCGACGGGTTATAACAAATTGAGTTTGGCGGATTTATCTTCAAATTCTTCTTTGGCGCATTCGAATCAGGCGGAGCGAATGGTTAATATTTCTGTTATTGACAGTGCGGTTGCGGTTGCTGACGAACCGTTTTTGATGTCGAATCGTCTTTCGCCTCATTTTTCGGCGACAACGGCTGACGAGCAATACGGAATGTTCCAATCTGATGCGCCGCTTTGTGATGCTTGTGGAGCCATTAGTGTTCGTGCCGGCAATTGTTATCTTTGCTATAACTGCGGCAAAAGTATGGGATGTAGTTAGAGAGATTTAGTAACAAATTTAGGTAACTGTCTCTTTTATTTTTACTTTATTTTTAACCACAGAAAACGCAGAGGATTTTTTTTAATTGGAATCAAAATTTTCTTCTCTGTGTTTTCTATGGTTAATAAATCTGTGTTCATTGTGGTTAATAAAATAGACAGTTACTTTTTGAATTGTCAATAATTGTCAATTGAATTGTTAAACGGCGGAAATATTACCGAAATATTACCGATTATTTTTATTTCTTGATTCTATTTTGCAGTATTGTAACTGGGAACTTCGTTATGCAAACCAAACCGTTCACTGATAAATCGCCGGAAAAAATTCGCAGGATGTTTGATAGTATTGCGCCGTGGTATGATTTTCTGAATCATTTTTTTTCATTGGGAATTGATCGGTATTGGCGGCGTGCTGCGGTGAAACGAATCTTAAGCGAAACAATTCCTGAAGGTTCGATTCTTGATGTTTGTTGTGGAACCGGCGATCTGACGCTTGAATTTTTGAAACAAACAAAAAATCGTGAATATTATGGAATTGATTTTTCGCCGGAGATGGTCAATATTGGTCTTAGAAAAATTGAAAGGTACAAAAATAATGGTATTCCGGTTCGATTGATGGTTGGTGATGCGTTGAATTTACCGTTTGAGTCGGGGAGTTTTTCTATTGTTGCGGTGGCGTTTGGGCTTCGCAATGTCGGGAACACGGAGCGGGGATTGCGTGAGATGTTCCGTGTTTGCAAACAGGACGGAACTATTGCGGTTCTGGAATTTTCAATGCCGGAGCGACCGATTCTTTCGACTGCTTATCGGTTTTATTTTCGTTCAATTTTGCCGCGTATTGGGCAATTTCTGGCACGAAATCAGAGCAATGCTTATCATTATCTTCCTGAAAGCGTGTTGACGTTTGACAAACCGAAAGAACTTGTGCAGCGTTTGCAACTTCTTGGAATTACAAATATTCAAACGCAACCCTTAACCTTTGGAATTGCAACACTTATTTGGGGACAAAAAAACGCCAACCATTCCGCCAATTAACATAAGGCAACTTCTAATAACTCAAATTTACTTTTTAAAACCACAGAGAACACAGAGAAATGTGTCCGCAGATAACACAGATTTTCGCAAATGGACACAAATTATTTTTCTGCGTCTATCTGTGTAATCTGCGGACAAATTTAAAAAAATCTGCGGACAAATAAATTGATCAGCGATCATTTGTGTTATTGGCGGACAAATTTCTGAGGGTTTGAAATGCTTTGGGGATAGATTTGAGGATAGATGTTGCCGTAACAGATTCTTCACCAAGTTGGTCGGCGGCGAAATCGCCAGCCAAACCATGCAGGAAAACTCCCATTCTTGCCGCATCAAATGTTGCCAATCCTTGAGCAACAATTGCCGCCAGAATACCAGTTAATACATCGCCACTTCCACCAGTTGCCATTCCCGGATTTCCTGTCGGATTTAACGCAACAATTTCACCGTTTGTTGTAATTGTTTCGTGTCCCTTCAATACTAAAATAACGCCGTGTTGTTTGGCAAAATCTTTGGCGGCAGCAATTCGTTTTGTTTGAGATTCTTTATTTTCCTCACTGGGAGTCGGCTGATTTCTTAATCTTGCAAATTCGCCGGAATGCGGCGTGAGAATTATATTTTTGTTATCGAGAGATTGGAAAAATTGGCGGAGGTCTTCGGTTCCGAGTGAAGCCAAAGCATTGAGGGCGTCCGCATCGACAATAACAGGACAAAAAATATGACAGAGTAACAACGGAACAAGTGAATCAAGTTTATCGGAACGCCCCATTCCGGGACCGAGAAAAATTACTGTTGCGGACGTGATATAGTTAAGGAGTGATTCAAGAGCGGTTTGTGAGAATCGCCCTTTTTCATCGGCTGAACAAGACAGAGTTGTCAGTTCAGGATAAAATCCGGCAACCGTTTCAAGAACCGGATCAGGAACCGCTAACCGCACTAAACCGGCACCGGCAACAAGTCCGGCTCGTCCCGCCAAAGCAACCGCTCCCGCCATACCACGTGAACCGCCAATACCAAGAACCGTACCAAAATTTCCCTTGTGCCCCGTCCGCGAACGACACGGCAACACCGGAAATGATTCAATATAATGAGATAATAAAATATTTTCTTGCATAAAAATAACACAGTTTTTTTGAAAACAAGTCCGCAAATGACGCTGATTATCGCAGATTATTTTTAAAAAAGTCCGCAGATGACGCTGATTATCGCAGATTATTTTAAAAAAGTCCGCAGATGACGCTGATTATCGCAGATTATTTTTAAAAGAGTCCGCAGATGACGCTGATTATCGCAGTTTATTTTTAAAATAGTCCGCATATGACACTTATTATC
>JAISNF010000246.1 GCA_031276415.1 Planctomycetaceae bacterium | reverse complement strand
CAAACCTTTCAATTTTTCAGGATTGGGTTTTGTTTTAGTCAATATATCAATGATTGGTTTAAGATGGGCATATCTTGCATTTTGAAGACGTTTACAATTCAAATTCAAAATTTTAATTGTTTGTTCGACACGATTTTTATCAATCCCGCTTTCGGTACAAAGATTTTCGTCCGCCTGAATTTCAACGCTGTTTTCCGTTATTTTGTACGAAAAAATTCGCGGAAATGCGGGAATTTCATTCGGCGGAATAATGTTTTGATAATCGTTGAGTTCTTTATGTTGCCCGCAACTACGATTGTCTTTAACCGGCTGTAAAAATTTATTCTTATCAGAACTTTCTTGAGTGCCGCCCTTACAACAATACCACATATTACTCCAATCAAGATGCCATCGTGTTGGATTGTTTGGATCGGATTCATCGGATTTGTCGTGAAAATGTTCAACCTGATGATTCGGTTTGTTAATTTTCATTTCACAATAAGCACAAAGCCCACCATGATCTTTTGAAAGCGTTTCAAAAACTTCATCTAGTCCCGACTGACATTCGCTACGAAAATGATCCCAATGCCTGTCGGGATTGTTTTGTCGATATTCGTTCAATTTTGGCGGTTCGTTACTTTTGGGGACGTGTTTCATAAATCATTCTCCTTTTCCCATCGTTTGCAAGTAATTAATGATTCCGCTTCAATAATTGCGGGTTCGTCCATTTTAATATTTTCATCGATATATTGAAGGTTGTCGATTTCTTTTTGTGCGTTATCCAATTTGTCTTCGTTAATAAGATCGTAAATTGTTTTGATCTTTTTCCCAATTTCACTGTCCGGCGGTCGGCTTTCCGTTTCGAGAATATTTTCCAGCATACGTTTTGCTTCCGAACCTTTCGTTGATTCCGTAACAGGATAAATGGTATTGTCTTTCAATATTCGAATATTTTTTCGATCAACCGTCGTAAGTACCTGCGGGCTATGAGTTGTAACTATAATTTGCGTGTTTGGAAAAACTTTGCGCAAATTCGGAATAATCGTCTGCTGCCACTTCGGATGTAAATGAAGTTCAATCTCATCAATAAGCAAAATCCCAGGCGACTCAAGCGGATTGTCCAAATAAGGATTCGCAACCGCCAACCGACGAGCAAAATCAAGAATCATCGCAAGCATGTTACGGTAACCATCGCTCAATTGGTCTAACATGAGACATTCCTGTTTATTATTACGCATAATCTCAACCATAAGACGCGGCGGCATCGTTTCACCGAAAAAAATACGAACATTAGTATCAAAAATAATATTGAAAACATTTCGAATTGCTTTCAAATCGGGAAATTCAAATTGCCAGTCATGGTTTTTTTCCCGATTACTCATCTCCACGTGAGAACGAAGAAAAAGCCATTGACATGTCATTTGATAATCACTGCCGGCATGTAAACAATCATTGAAAGCACTTGGTCTCTCCATTTTTTGTTCTAACAAATTACCCATCGCTGGGAGTTGAGCCAGTCGGCGTTGTGCTAAATAATAAACTTGAAGCGGAATAATTGTACTGCTGTTGTTTTTGGCTTCATCCCATAATAATGTCTTCCATTGCTTGATTGCTGCTGTATTTTGATTATTTATTTGGTAATATGCCATGTTTTGCAAAAAATTCTGCTTCCATGTAATGATTGTTGAATCTGTTAACGCTTCCGTTGTTATCAAACAATTTTGAGCACGGCATCGAAAAGGATCTTGTGAATCCGGCGGGATATAAAAATCATTTAACGAAATTACTTTATCCTGAACATTATTAAAAGTATATTGATATGAAATAGCAACTTCACACAGGGCAATTCGGATAGCATCCAGTATTGAAGATTTTCCCGCTCCATTAACGCCAACGATAACATTGACATCTTTGTCGAAGTCAATTTCTAATGACTCAAAACAACGGAAATTTTCAATCTTAATTTTTTTTAATTTCATAATCTGTTAAAATATTAGGTATCTCACGTAGAGACGCAATACATTGCGTTTCTACGGCAAAAACGAAAAATAAAATGTGAAGAGTGTTTTATTGAATCTTGATTCGTTCATTATTGTTGATGGCGTTTTCCATTTCGTTTCGTAATTTATTTAAAAATTCGTCGATGTCGATTTTTGTTTCGAGATAAGGTTTCGTCAAAAAATCTGCCGGATGAATTGTTTTACTTTTGGATAAAGTATCTTTGATTTTCTCAATATCTTTGATTGCGTCCTTTTCCGCCACGATAATTTCGGCAACACTTTTCATTGTCGGTATCTGACTCAACACGGATTGCACTGTTTCGCCGATGCCTTTCAAATTTACCGAATTTGTTACAGCGGTTACTTGATCAACGGCTTCAACATAAGTATCACAAAGTATTTTGCCGGTTTCCGTTGCGATTTTGATACTTTGGTCAACCGATTCAAGTACACCATTCAAGTTGATATTTTTGTTTATTGATTCAACTATTTGTGCAATATTTTCGATTGATTTATTCCGATATTGTTCAAGCAGTTTATTATTTTCCGCAGTGATCGTGTTCAACAGAGCCGGAATTTCACGAATCATCGAATACGGCTCTTCTGAAACTTTAATCGCATCCAATTGCTTGAAAGCATTTTTGATCGACTCATTATCTTTTTCCAGTTGCCGCTGATTCTGTTTCAATTCAGGCATCTTTTTCAGCATATTATCCCAAATTGATTTTTGATCGGTAAGGAAGTTACAAATATCTTGATATTTCTCATTTAATTGTTGCAAATATTCGCGTCGTTCATTGAACTTTTGAAAAAAGCGTTGTGATTCGTTTTCATTAAACCGTAACATATCGCTAACAATTGAATTAAATTCGTCTATAATCTTTTTTCCCGGATACTGACCATTAGCAACCTGATCGGTAAAATCTTTCAATTGTTTCTGACGGTTTTCTAATTCTGTTCTTAAAAATTTATACAAGTCATCTTCAGCACTTGGTCCCATTGCCGCAAAAAGAGATCGACCAAGTTCCCGCGCATTTTTAAGTGTTTCAGGATTTATTGCTTTTTTCTGAACAATACTGATGCTCTGCCATTTTTTTGTATCAGTTAAAGCATTGTTCAATACATTGCGATTAGGAATATCGCCGCCTATAATAAAATTAATTTCACCTGCCGCGTAAAGTTGCACAAACAACAACGCCGTCTCCACTTCCAACCAACCATAAGGCTGTTCCGAAAAACGATTGTAACAAGCGTCGTACAAATTGATCTCCTTATTATTTTGCAATGTTGACAGTTCAATATATTTTCGTACTTCTTCCAGTGCCAACGGATTATTTTCCGGTAAATTTAAATTAAATGTTACAACATCATCCCGAAACAAAATCGCA
>JAISNF010000254.1 GCA_031276415.1 Planctomycetaceae bacterium | reverse complement strand
TTTATTATCTTTTTCATATTGATCTGTAACTATATCAACTGATTGATTGAATACTGATTCCAATGATTCACTCATTAACACATTGAGTAATCCATTTCTGAAATTCAGTGAAATTTTTTTTGAGTTATCAATAAAAAATGATATTTGTGTATTTTCGTGTAAAAAAGAACGATCCCAAAACTTATTAAATTTTTCAAGAATTTTTTCTTTCCATCGTTCAATTGTAGGACGAATAAATGAACCGTCTTTATCAAAAAAAAGAACACTGAGTTCCTCTTCCTGTGACAAGAAAAAATAAACCAACCGTGCAATCGTACTTTTTCCTGACGCTTGCGGTCCAATAAAAACCGTATAGTCGCGAATGTCAAACGCAACATGTTTAATGGCTCCGAAATTTTCAATTTCTATTCGTTGCATACAAAAAGACGTTAAAAATTCTTACTAAACGGCTGAATAATTGTAACTATTTGATATAATATCGTGCAATATTTTGACGGTCAGGCGGTAAAGTGAGTTCTTCTTTGAGCGGATCAATAATCACATCCATTCCCTCAATCGGAATGACTCCCAATAAAACCTCATTGACATCCGAAAGTACAAGAGCATCACAAGTTGTTGCACGATTTTTGAACCGTATTTCAACGGGACCAACAACTTCACAAGTCGCCCTTGAACCATCAGCAAGTTCACCAATTGTTGTTCGCAAAACCCGAAGCCCAAGTTGTTCCTTTGTATTCTTGCCGATAACAAGTGATGAAGCCCCTGAATCAACAAACGCACGAACATCAAACATCCGAACAGATTCCATCGGCATCAAACCACTCGCTGCAACTTCCATATCACCGGCATTCACCAACGTAATATCCGCATAAGTAAATCCCATAACAATTATCTTTTTTTGTAATGAAAAAATTTTCGTAATATTTCCGTGTTTCCGACAATTCAAAAGATAGGCAACATTTTTTGGTAAACGTTATATTAAGAGAAGAGTATGCGATTCCAACGGCAGATATGATCGTGAAAAAACACTTGTGATGGAAATCCCGACATGGTCGATTTTTCTTGAAATGTAACAAAATCAGCAGGAACCGCCATTATTTGCGGTTCCGTACTGATTATTTTGTAACTATTTTTTCTTTGCGGCAGCCTGAAGTTTTTCTTCTTGTTCGGCGGCTTGCTCAATGGCTCCAACGTACATAAACGCTTGCTCCGAAAGATGATCCCATTTTCCGGCAGCAATTTCTTCAAACGAACGAATCGTGTCCTCAAGCGGCGTAATTTCGCCCGGCTTGCCGGTAAACACTTCCGCAACAAGAAATGGTTGCGATAAAAATCGTTCCATTCGTCTGGCACGGTGAACAACCAACTTGTCTTCTTCCGCCAACTCGTCCACCCCAAGAATCGCAATAATATCCTGCAATTCA
The DNA here is from genome assembly GCA_031276415.1 of Planctomycetaceae bacterium. GTDB lineage: Bacteria > Planctomycetota > Planctomycetia > Pirellulales > Thermoguttaceae > WRKP01. The sequence continues at coordinate 1,890 of JAISNF010000254.1, read as the reverse complement.
CGATAACGTTGAAGCGTTTGCTGTACAGTTCTGGCACAGTTGTAATGACGTTGCCCGACATATTGCGGGTCAAGAACCCGACTCGATGACGCCAACGGATCAACCGCCGGATAAATTCCCTTTTCGGAAATCGCCCGTTCCAAATAGATAAACGCATCCAATTGACCAAACGCTGTTGCCGGTGCCGGATCAGTCGGATCATCCGCCGGAACATAAACCGCTTGAACCGACGTGATCGCTCCGCGACTTGTTGACGCAATCCTTTCTTGTAACGCTCCCATCTCCGAAGCCAACGTCGGTTGATAACCAACCGCCGACGGCATACGCCCAAGCAATGCAGATACTTCAGAACCGGCTTGAGAAAACCGGAAAATGTTATCAACAAACAACAGAACATCAGTTCCCGTAACGTCACGAAAATATTCCGCCATCGTCAACGCCGAAAGCGCAACACGAAGTCTCGCTCCCGGCGGTTCATTCATCTGACCAAATACCATCGTTGTTTGCTCAATAACACTACGACCAGTGTTACCGATTTTGGCTTCGGACATTTCAAGCCAAAGATCATTTCCTTCACGGGTTCGCTCTCCAACTCCGGCAAAAACAGAATTTCCGCCATGCGCCGAAGCAATTCGAGCAATAAGTTCCTGCAAAATAACCGTTTTGCCAAGACCTGCCCCACCAAATAAACCGGCTTTACCACCACGAACAAACGGAGTTAAAAGATCAATAACCTTAATACCCGTCGGAAAAATTTCCGTTTTCGTAGCAAGATCTGTAATCGTTGGAGCATCACGGTGAATTGGTCGATATTCAGCGGCGTTAATCGGTCCTTTTTTGTCAACCGGTTCGCCAAGCAAATTAAAGACCCGACCAAGCGTTTCCTTTCCAACCGGCACAGAAACGGGGGATCCCGTGTCATGACAATCCATTCCACGCACTAAACCATCCGTAGTTCCAAGAGCAACACACCGGACTTTCCCGCCGCCAAGATGTTGTTGAATCTCACCAACCAAATGTATGACGAGACCTTTTTGTTCACTGTCAATTCTAACAGCATTGTAAATTGCCGGAAGACGATCTTCCGCAAATTCCGCATCAAATGTAGAGCCGATCACTTGGGTGATACGACCAATATTTTTTTCCGCTGTAACCATAATCCTATCGGGGTTAAAGTGAATCGTACCGCACACAGTACGATGAAATTTTTGTCCGTGTTTTCGTAACACGATAAAACGACTAACGCACGACGAAAGTTTCCTTTACGTCTTTATTTTGTGTTTGCTTATTATTTTGTTTTTGTTTCTTTTTTTCCATCCGTTGACGATGCTGTTCAAGCAACTCTCGCGACATCTGATCCGCAACCGCCCGAACCATATCATCATGGGCTTTGAGAAAAAATTCTTCTGAAAATACGGGTGTTTCCTGTTTCATAATATCTCCCTATTTTTTATTTATTGTTCAAAAATATGTCTCAACCATTGTTTTGTAACAACAGTCGTTGATTTTATGTATCGGGTTGTTTGGCACGATAAAAAAATATATTCAATGACAATAAAACCGCGTTTGAAAGCATTTTTTGCTTCCCGCCGACTATATGTTATCGACTTTTTACCGTCAATATCATATAATTCGTACAATTTTATTTTACCGGTTTTCATTCTCATTGGAATTTTAATCCGTATTTTTTAACACGATAAAACTACTAACACCCGGTGAAAGTTTCCTTTACGTCTTTATTTATGTTTGCTTATTATTTTTTGCTTGCTTGATGCTGTGAAATTTTCATTTGAGTTACTAAAATACAAACATTTGTAACATTAAAACAATAATTGTTCGAATATATTATTTGTTTTTTATTTTATCATTTTTAATTGGTGAATAATTTGT
>JAISNF010000161.1 GCA_031276415.1 Planctomycetaceae bacterium | reverse complement strand
AATATACAAAAATACAAAAATTTTAACTTTATTTCATATTTTATATTTTAAAATTCATCTGCGATAATCTGCGTAATCTGTGGACAATTTTTTTCTGTGAACTCTGTGTTCTCTGTGGTTTTAAAAATAAATTCGTGGTTTTTAGAAACTCCCTTAACGTTTTCCTGGTATGGCGAGGGGATATTCTCCTTTTCCGTTGAGAGTAATCGGCGTTTTCATGTCGAAGGAAAATTCCGTAACATCAGTGCCGTAAACTTCAGCGGCTTGCAAGGTCTCGTCCCAACGAACTTCCTGACCGGTTCGGCAAGCGATAAATCCTAAAATTCCCGCCATTGTTGTTCGGGTCATACGTTGTCCATCGTTAATCGGTTTATTATTGATTATTGATGTTACAAATTCATATTGTTCCTGAACATACATACTCCGTTGCCGTTCACCGGCTGTCCATATTTTTTCGTTTTTCAAATTCGTAAAATACGGTTTTCCTGTCGCCTTAAAAACGCAACGCCCTTTCGTGCCATGAAGAATATCCGTATTTGAATTGAAACATTGTGTTGCGCAACGGGTCATACCGTAAATCCGTTTACCATCGGCAAAATTGAGAATCATCGCGGTATGATCGAATTGATCGCCCATTTCTTCGGCAAACATAGAAGAACGCCCGCCAATTCCATAAGCACTAACCGGTGCTTCATCGCCAAACGCCGTCATCACAGAATCAATATTGTGCAATAACGATTGCAAAATTTCATCGCCAGCCAGCCACGTGAAATGATACCAATTACGAAATTGATATTCTGTTTCCGACCAACCCGCTTTCCGGCTCACTAAACTGTACGGTGAACGAATATAATCGGATTGAACCGACGTAATTTCACCGATTTCGCCGTCGGCAATTCGTTGGAACGCTTCACGCCGCAAAGTGTCGTAACGGTAACATAAACCGGAAACAATTGTAGTTTTGTTGTTTTCGGCGATCTCCGTTGCTTTTTGTACGATTTTAATTCCGTTCGCATCTAAAGCGTGTGGTTTTTCGACAAAAACATGTTTTTTTGCTTCAACGGCAGCCAACAAATAGCGCGGATGAAAACGTGAAGCACAAGCAATAAGTACCGCATCGGAATTGGCAATGACGTTTTTGTAACCGTCAAAACCGGAAAAACAACGCTCATCCGGTACATCGACGAAATCTTTGTAAGTTGTTTTGAGTTGATTTCGTGCGTTTTTGGCTCGGTCGTCAAACACGTCAGCCATTGCAACGAGTCGAGTATTGGGAACGGCATCGAATACATTCGTTACCGCGCCGCAACCGCGACCACCGCAACCAATCAAACCGATTCTGATCTGATCATTGCCCGCTGCGTGAACCCGCAATGCCGACAATCCCGTAATCGTAACACCGGTTAATACCGCCGTCTTTTTCAAAAAATCACGGCGTGAGGAAGAATGTGTTGTTTTCATGGGAAAAAAACCTTTCTGTTGTAGTAATGAAAATAGTGAAAAAGTAACAAATATTCAATAAATCAAATATTCATTGAATATATTTTGAACGGTAACAAAATAAAAATTCCTGATTGGTTTAATTTTGTATTTAAAAAAATATACTCATTACACTTTAAAATTCAGTTTTGTTAGAAAATATTACCTGAAATATTCTAGTTGCCAATCCTGTAAATTCTGTTAATCCCGCCGAAATTTGTTGATTTTGTTCAAAAACGCAAACCAAATTGTCAAATGTGAGAAGTATAATCTGCGATAATCTGCGTCATCTGCGGACGTATTTCTGTGTTTAAATAAAGTGTTTAATTAAAAAAGCGGTTTTTAGGATAATTTATGTTATGGTTTTGTGGCGAGTGATTGAAGGAGTTCGACAACGGTATTTTTGATTTTTGGTTCGGCATCGACTTCAAGGCAATTTCCTACTGTGCGCCAGGTATTGTAACCGCCGAGAAGATGTTGTTCGGGAGGCGGAATGTAACCGAAATAACCGTTTGCCAAACCAATATTGAATGTCGGTTGGAAAGGACTTCGAGCCTTGATTTCCAAGCCGGTAATTCCGTAAATTTCACCGGGCAATGCCGTTACGCCAAGTTCACCAATTTGTATCGCCTGAATCGGAATCTCCGATGTTTTCGGATAATCAACCATCAATGTTGTATTTTGTGCATAAATATCAGCACCCGTTTTCAATTTACCTTCGGGAAGAGTTGCCAGATGTTCTTTCGCCGCTTGAATTTCTTCCGGTGTTGGTAAACGATTCGATAATGTGATTCGTTTTTCCGTCATGGCAAGCGGAACATAATCAAAATATTCGATATTTGACCAAACCGTTATTGCGGCTTCGGCGGTTTCACGACCAACCGATTGATAATCAAATTTTCGGTTCGGATTCAAAAAATCGATACAATTTGCATCACCGCTGGTTCCGTTGGACATTATCGCAACAAATTGATCAGACGCTTTATCGAATAATTTATCGTTACCGATTTTCTCCGCAATTTTTTGTTTCACCTGCTCGGCAAAAACACCGAAATAATCTCCCGAAAGCACGCCGCCCCTAACTCCGGCATAATGTGTTGAGTAATTCGCAAACAATGCAATTGGTTTGTTCTCTTTTGAAACAACCGAAAGAACAGAAACCGCAGTATCAACCGGACCGGTTCGGGCAATTTTGTTCGGATTATTAACTCCCGGATTCATCATTGCCCGATCTTCTTTTTTACCGCTAAAAGGATTTGTTGTGGCGGTTCCTTTTTTCATCAGAAAACGCCGGCAATAAACATTGTTTGGATCATTACCGACAGCCCAACCGATTTTTGCCGGAACGAGATTTTGTTGCGCAACAACAATTGCTTCGGCGATTTTATCGGGCAAAAACGCACGATAATCTTTATCGGGATCAGAGGCATGACAACGTTCAAGCGAAGGGGCGGAATGACAATGTGTTGCGGAAATCACTATTCGGTTTGTTGCAATCCCAGTTTTTTCGTGGGCAAGACGTTTCATCTCATCCGCAACCGCCAACGGAATAAAACAACTGTCAACAACAACAAACACAATTTGTTCTTTATCATTTTGCAACATTAAACATCGCGCATACAACGGGTCTTGAACCGTTTTGACGTACTGAGGAAAAAATCCTCCGTTGACAATAACCGGCAATTTTTGCGGTGTAATATTGATACAAGAAACGCCCGCTTTTAAAACGGCATCCGTTTTTGAAACGGAATTTTTATGTCCCCAAACAGGCGTTACCGACAACAATAAAACAATCGAAAAAACAAAAATTAATCGCAACATAACAAAAATTCTCCTTGATTGTAAAATTGCAACAAAAATTTAGTCAAAAATTATATTTCATAAAAGTTGACAGGAAATTCCGCCTTGTTTGGCGGAACGGTGTGCCGCTTCACAGAGCAGGACGTTATGAAGTCCTTCCTCGCCGTTCAATGGTTTTCCGGTCAAAACGGACATTGCATGAGAATCAATTATTTTTTGATAAATATTTACCGGAACATCAATATAATAATTTTCTTGTTTCAAAAAAGTATCCCATTCAAGACGTTGACGAATCGGCTCATCGGAATAACCGGAAAATTGGAACATTGTTCCGTAACTTCGAAGTACCGCCACATCGCCGTAAATTTCGAAACCTAATCCTGATAATGTTCCGCCGAGTCCGCCGCGTTTGTCACAAAAAGAAACTCTTATCGAACAATTCAAACCA
>JAISNF010000099.1 GCA_031276415.1 Planctomycetaceae bacterium | reverse complement strand
TAATTATTTCGGCGCATGGTTCGGTTGTGGTGGTGATGGAATAACCGGTTGGGATGAAGATTCCACCATCAAATTGATACCAACAGGATCAGGTGCCTCCGCTAATTTTTATGCAACAGGTATCACTACAGTACGATATCCAATTAACTATGATAAACAAACAATATTGGCAGCGTCCCCTGCTGGTGTTGGCGGAACTTATGGTTGTAATACGATTATTAACTCTTCCCATTCGGGTGGAGCCCAATGCCTATTAGGTGATGCGTCTTGCCGTTTCGTTTCTCAAACGCTAACTTTTGAGAAATTAGCTGTTTTGTGTACCGTTGCTGATGGTTTAATATCGCCGGAATTTTGATTACCGTGAAATTTAATGTTTTGGCGTTTTGCTAACTGATTCGATAATTTCGTCCTCGCAAAATTTTCGGGGTAGTTATATTATTGACTCGTCAATTCGATGAGATTATCGTTGCTTTATAGACAATTCAGTCATTAAACCCAATAATTACAATTCAATTTTAAAATAATGATGACAAAACAAATTTATTGTTCTTCCCTTGTATTTTTTATGTTCCTGACAACATGTTGTATTGTTATTTTTGTAGGGTGCAATAAAAATGACAATACAGTAACGGGGACAGTTTCCGGTACAGTTAAGTATAAAAATCAACCGGTAATAACCGGCTCAATCGTGTTTTTGAATCCAATCACAAAAATCGGAGGCAATTCGTTATTCGACAATGAAGGAAAGTATATGATTTCCGAACCAATACCTGTTGGGGAATATAATGTTGCTATTCTTCCGCCTCCGCCGCCGGCACCTCATGAAACGATATCTGTTGTTTCCAATCCCATACCGGAAAAATATTGTATTCCCGAACAAGGAACATTGAAATTTACCGTCAACAAAGGAACAAATGTTGCTGATTTCAACCTTGAATGACGTTACTTTTTCACATTTTCGTTTTTTCATTTTAACCATTTAACCTCACAAAATACTATGAACAAGACTTCAAACAACACTTCACGTCGTGAATTTTTAAAACAATCTACACTTAGTACCATCGGTATTGTTGGTGTAACACCGTATCTTTTTTCGAGTGTCCAAACGTTTGGAGAAGAAATGGAAAAAACACCGCATCGTAAAACAGGTTTTACCTCTACCTTTATCGACCCCTACTATTACAACTGGAAGAACGCGGAAAGTGCCCGGCAAAAGATAGGTTTGCTTTTGGATGCGGAGAAAGCTGCGGATATAAAGGAGATAATTGTCGGATGGAGTGCTTACTACAGTAATAGCGGAACAACGTTGGCGAAAATTTTGACCGCCTACAATACGGATGCCGCCTTCCACGACCGTACCTTTAATAATTTTCTGCCGATATTTCTCGACGAAGCCGACAAACGGGGTTTTCGGGTAATTTTTGGTTTGCTGGTCGATCCGGATGGTTTTGATGATACAAAGCGTTTCACTAGTGCCGACTGGAGGGACAAATACGTCGCAAAAAGCAAAGCCTTAAGCGATGATTTGTTCAGCAAATTCGGTGCACGGTTTGATGGATGGTTCATTCCATGCGAGCCTTCAAATTACCACATTAAGGATCCAGAGATCGCATATAATATCGGGGTTATGATAGGTCAAATATCGGATTTCCTCCATGAAAACAACGGCAAGAAACAGGTCGTTATCGCTCCGACCATGCCGACCGCGATACGGAGTGGCATAACTGCGGAACAATTTCTCGACCGCATGGCACCGATTTTTGAAAACGCCCACGCCGACAGATGGGAACTGCAGGATGGTTTTATGATGACAGCGTGGAAACCTGAAACAATTAAAAGGGCTTTTGAAAAAGCGGCACTCTTGGCGGCGGCTCACAGTGTAGAATTAAGGGCGGCAATGTATACGCCCGTTAAAACAAACGACGGTAAGGCTTATGTTGATATTGTTAATATGTTGCGCTATGTGAGTGCCATCCAGGAAGCGGGGGTACAGGTAACAGCGTACCAGTTCCATTATTTTATGGACCCGAATAATGCAAAAGCAGATGCCGAACAGATGCGTTCAAACTACCGTGCCTATCTAGAATATTTAGGACAATAAATCTGACCCTTGACTTTTTCCGCAACAGGTTACCTTTTTCTGAAATGCCGTGCCGGTTGATGTTTACTCAATACCAACCGGCAATACACCGCCTAGACCGTATATTTCATTTTTAGGGAACCTCTAATAATAGTATTCAATCGTATTAATTCTTTTCCGATTTAAATTTTTTGAAAATTTTTAACTTTTTCGTATTATTACTTTGGTTGGGCGTTTTAATCTTACCAGTCGGCTCATATTGTAAACTAAATTCCGCATCCCAATTTGAAATGCCGCCCGAACCTTGCCAATTGTTCGCATTATCTCATTGCCCATCCGCATCTTTTGTGCTCCAAAAATATGTTCGATTCGACAGCGGGTTTTTGACTTCAATTTGTTATTGGCTTTTTGCTCATCGGTAAGCGGATGGTTACGATAACCTTTTTCATTGATTTGAGGATCAAAACCGCGTCGCCGTAACTCCGCATCGTGCTTTTTACTTTTAAAAGCAGAATCTCCAAAAACAGGGATGGGGGCTTTTTTCTCCTTTGTATCATCTTCTGTTTTCGCCTGCTTTTCATTATTCTCTCCATTCTCTCCGTTTTCATTCTTTTCCGCTTTGGCGGGCACCAAGTCCAAAAAAGGTTTATTATCATGGGTTGCCGCATCGGTTACTTCATAATCCACAATGATTTTCGTTTCCGAATCCGCCAATACATGATTTTTATAACCATAATGTTTTTCGCCATTCTTTTTCGTGTAACGGGCATCAAAATCTGTTTGGGATTCCACCTCCGGTTTGGCAGTGCGGGACGCCGGCTTTTCACCTTTTTTGATTTGTTGATATTCGTCCCGGTGAAAATGTTGTTTCGGAACATCCACAAAAGTGCTATCAACAATAATACCCCCTTTGACGGACACATTATGTTTACGAAGTTCCTCATGAAATTGATGAAAGAGGGGGTCTGCTAAACCCAAACGAGCCAACTGTTCACCAAATAGCCAAATTGTCTTAGAATCGGGAACCCGATCCGCGAAACTAAGACCCCAAAACGCCCGAAATGAAAGCCGATCTCGGATTTGCAATTCTACTTGATCATCGGAGAGATTATAGGTATGTTTCAAAATAAGAATTTTGAACATCAAAAGAACATCAAATGAGGGACGCCCTGCATTCGATTTATGTTCCTGAGAATGTATCTGATTAAGAAGGTCAAGAAAAATCGACCAATGAATCAACTCGTTAAGACGATAAAGAAAATCGTTGATACCATTAATTTTATCGAGTTGTTCTTCAATATTAAAAAATGAAAACTGGGACATAATATTCTGAAAGCGGTTAAAAGGAAAATTAAACGAAAAAAATACACTAAAATGTAAATGAGAATAGCGGAATTT
>JAISNF010000094.1 GCA_031276415.1 Planctomycetaceae bacterium | reverse complement strand
TCTGTCCTTTTGAGGAACCTTGTTATCAAATCGTTGCCATTGATCATGACGTGGATCATGACGTAATTTAATATATTATGGCTGTGGTGTGGTTATTTGGTTTCTTGAATACCGGAGTTGATTACCGCCGCAGAGGTTTGTCTAAGGACGTACTCCGGTTAAAGGTATTTTCTTTTTTCTTATTGTCAGCCGGCTCTTTTTAATGGTTATCCGAAATTTTTTATGGATTTGAATTGTTGACCGAGAAACGTTCCTGCCATTTATGGAGGATTTGAGAATGCCAAGGAAGCCTCAGATCGGAATCAATTCGGATTACCGTGCAGCCCAAAGAGGAGTACCTGCTTTAAGTGTTGTGTTTTCGGGCTATTACGATTCCCTTCTCCAGGCGGGTGCTTTGCCTGTTGTAATTCCCCCCTTTCCCGAAAATAAAGACCTTGACGCCAATTTGGAACAGATTGTTTCCATGCTGGACGGAATGGTCATGATCGGAGGGGCTGACCTCGACCCGCGACGTGATGGATTTATGCTCCATTCGTCGGTGAAATTACTTGATGAACGCCGTGAGACGTTTGACCGTTTTCTGATTGAAAAGATTGCCGAACACCGCGTGCCGCTTCTTGCCATCGGAACCGGAATGCAACTTTTGAACGTCTCACAAGGAGGGACTTTGTTCCTTCACATACCGGAAGACCTGCCTAAAGCTCTTCCTCACCGTGATGCGATGGATCCAAACCATCGTCACGGATTGGTGATTGAAAAAGACTCGCTCATGGAACGGGTTTACGGCGAAAACGATATTCGTGTCAACAGTGTGCATCACATGGCGGTTGACGATATTGCGCCGGGATTTCTCGTTACGGGGCGATGCCCGGACGGGGTTGTTGAAGTCATTGAATCACTACACCGCGATTGGTTTGCTGTCGGAACACAGTTTCATCCTGAAAGTCCGTCGGCTACCGCTTTAGATGAACGTATTTTCAAAGAATTTGTACAGGAGATAGTTGTACGGAAAAAAGCAATGGGGGTACATCTCCTGGAAGTGGAAGAACCGGCGTTTGTTTGAACTTTCGACAGTAAAAAACGGCGCAGCCTTCTTCGCAGCCAGAACGGTCACCGGTTTATCCGGTGACCGTTGTTTTATTTTTTCGGAACCCAATCGCCGATATCCAAACACGAAAGGATTCCGTCATCAGTTCCGACAACAAGTTTTCCTTGAACAATTGCCGGTGATGCGAGCAATTTTCCTGACATTTGTATTGTTGCCGATTTTTTACCGCTTTTCAAATCGAACACGTAAAGTGATGAATCTGTGGACGCAACATAAACCCGATTACCGAGAATGACGGGTCCTGCTTCCAAACGTCCTTTTGTTTTGAATGTCCAATGTTCTTTTCCGGTTTGGGCGTCCACAGCGTGAACTGTTTTATCGAAACCGCCGAAAACGACAAATCCGTCTTGACATGCTGCCGGAGCGCGAAACGGTTGTTTTGAGGTGAACCGCCAAACGATTTCTGCTTTTTTCCAGTTAATGCAGAGAAATTCATTTCCTTCGGTTCCGAAAAAAACCAGATCACCGAGAACAGCCGGAGTGGAACCTGTTGGAGCATCTAAGGCGACTTTGCTTACAACTGTTCCTTGATCGAGGTTGACGACATGAAACTGACTATCGCAGCCTGCCACAAAACAACATCGTTCTGCGATTGTTGGAAAGCAACGAATCTGATTTTCGGTTTTGTATTCCCAAGCGGTTTTACCGGTTGCGGCGTCTAAAGCGTACAAAGAGCCGTCTTGGGAACTAACTAAGACGCGGTTTGTTTTGAGATCGATATTGGGGCTATTATCGATAGTGCCGCCGGTTTTGAATTTCCAGAGTTCTTTACCGGTTTGGGCGTTGAGGGCGTACAAAATGCCGTCGGTATCACCGAAGAAAATCCGGTTATTTGCATACGCTGCCGGAGACAGGACGCCGATTTCGAGGGGATATTTCCAGCGTGGTTGTCCGTTTTTCAAATCGAACGCCAGCATTCCGTCATCACTGCTACCGACATAAACGGTATTACCGAACTCTGAATTTTCGGTGATAACGGCAGTTGCCTGAAACCAACCTTTTTCGAGACGGTGTTCCCATAAAATTTTTGGAATTTCGGCAAAGGCGATTGTTTCTTTCGCACACCCGCTTGCGCCGGTATCACCGCGAAAAAGTGTCCAATCCGCATAAAGAACTGCCGACAACGGAAAAAACAGAACATGAAAAATAAAAACCAAAAATATCTTTTGCATAAAAACGGAAAAATAGTTAATAGTGAATAGTGAATAGTGAATAGTTTCGCAAGCGGAATTATTTGTCTGAACAGTGATTTTTGTGATTTATTTGATTTGTGTGATTGAGACGGTTAATTAAAATTGCCCCGTTGGGGCATTTCCAAAATAGCGATGGGTTTTAACCCATCGGAACATAACGTATTGATATTGTTTTGTCACCCCAATTAGGTTATTCCGAAAACGCCGATGGGTTTTAACCCAACGAATCATAACGTATTGATGTTGTTTTGTCACCAATTGGATTATTCCGAAAACGCCGATGGGTTTTAATCCATCGGATCATAACGTATTGATATTGTTTTGTTCCCAATCGGATCATGATTCCGTATTTCCTACGTTTTTGTCCGGCGGGTTAAAACCCGCCGCTACAATTGGAGTTGATAGTGGATAGTTGATAGTGGATAGTGTCGCAAGCGGAATTACAACCGCTAGGGCAATAATTCCGCCTTGCGAAACTCTCCACTATCAACTATCCACTATCAACTTTATTACATCCAGTTTGCCAAGCCTTCTTTTAGGAAAAACGACAGATGATCCAAGTCTTTCAACGCATAACAACATTGTGAAAAAATCCGGCGTAAACTTGATTGGTGATCTGTTTCAAAATGAAACGCCAATTGGGAAAAATCCGAAACAATCCGAATATGAATACGACCATTGGGAACCACAAACCTGATTCCTTCCAATGTTGAAGACGGAAAACATGACCATGTTGCGGAAAGACGTTGAACTACATCTTCCAAAGGAACTTGCGGTGTACGAATTTCCGGCGTCGTGTAAAATTTCGGAAACAGTTTTCGCCATTCCGAAAGCGGCATTTTGAGTCTTGTAAAATAATCAAGAAACCAACAAATCGCAAAAATAACAATACGCCGCCCACGAACTCCGCGAAAATAAATACTCCCGTCAAAACCAAATCCTATTAACGCATTGGTTTCCTTCATTTTCTTGAGAAAGGCATGATGAGAATTTTTGACAACACGAGGTGAAGCCCCCAAACGAATCCCTTCCGTAATAATTTTCTCAGAACAATTAACGTCATGCAAAAAGATTTCACCGTTTATTGTATCACTGAGCAAATAATGTAATACAATCCAGATAACTTCTTCCGAGAGCAATGGTTGTCCCAAATTATCAATAAGTGAAAAACTACAGGCGTCGGCTTCAAGCGCAATCCCTAAATCCGCATGACGGCGAACAACTTCGGAACACAACGTCGACAACGATTTCCGGCATCGCGACGCCGGAAGCATCCCGCCAAAATCGCCTTTCGGTTCGTCATGAATTGATTCAAAAGATATTTTCGGGAAACAAGTTTGCAATGCGTGTTGTGCCAAAGGTGCCCAATTCCCGTACATCGGATCAAGAATAATTCGCAATGGAAGTTGCGGAACATCGTACCAAACATTCTGCAAAAGATCATACCACGGCGGTATCATGTCAAGTGTCTGATAATTCCCGCGTGCTGTTGTGGTTACACCGGAATTTACACCGGAAACAACAGGACTATTCGCCTCGTCATGAAGCCTTTTCAACTGACTGGCAATAGAAAAAGAACTCTCTGGAATAATCCACCGCAAACCATTCCAGATGGACGCATGATTACTGCCGGTTACACTCACGCAGGCATTGCCCTCAACTAAATCCAATCCGTAAGACGCCAAATTGCTTGGAATATTGCCGGAATCAAAAACATTAACACCGTTTGAAAGCAAACCCTCAATTAAAGCCGTTTTGAATAATTCCGAACTCTGACGAAAATCCGCCGTAACAAGAATATTTGATCCGACCGGCAACATTCGGGCAAGAGATTGTCCCCAAGACTTGTAAAGCGTTTCATTCAATTCGCTTTCCACAAGACCAAGAATAAAATCATCGCGATAAAGACTCGGAGTTGAACTTTTCATAAGTGATACCGTTGCCGGTATTATTTTGTGTGTTGTGGTTTTGGGATTTGTAGAGATACCGTTTGTACCGTTTATAATGAAATGACTGTTGCGGTTGCAATAACAATGACAATAACAATGACAATAACAATGACAAACCACAAATCCCAAATGGCGAGGTCTAATTTTATGCGTAATAAATTGAAAAACAAGAGATTCCCTTGACAAGGTAGAACAGAAAACGGAAAATAATTGAAATTCTTGCAATATCATTGATGAATCTTTTGATAAATCTTTGATGATTTTGATTATTCCAATATTCCAACGAAGTTAAAACCGATGTTGAAACGCCGTATTATTCCTTGTCTTGATGTAATTAAGCGTCGTGTTACGAAGGGTGTTAAGTTTAAGGACAATATTGATTTAGGTGATCCGGTAGAGATGGCTTATCGATATTATGAAGGCGGGGCGGACGAGTTGGTTGTTTATGATATTACGGCGTCTGCTGAGCGGCGTCCGATTGACATTGAGATGGTTCGTAGTGTGGCGGAGGCGGTTCGGATTCCGTTTGCGGTGGGGGGCGGGGTTGCGTCGCTTTCCGACATGGAGCGGGTTCTCAATGCCGGTGCGGAAAAAATCTCTGTTAATTCGTTGGCGGTTAAAAATCCGGCGATTATTACTGAGGGTGCGAAGGCGTTTGGTCGGCAGTGTATTGTTCTTGGGATGGATCCGATTGCGACGGCTGATCTTTTGAAATTCCCAAGCGGTTATGAAATTACGACGCATGGTTTTCGTGAACGGAGCGAACTTGATGCGGTGGAATGGGCAAAGCGAGCGGTTGATTTGGGGGTGGGCGAGATTGTGGTTAATTCGGTTGATGCGGACGGGACGCGTTCGGGTTTTGAGTTGGAGATTACGGGGCGGATTGCCCAAGCGGTGAGTGTTCCGGTGGTTGCTTCCGGCGGAGCGGGTTCAGCGGAACATCTTCGTGACGCTTTTGTAATTGCTCATGCTGATGCTGCCATTGTTGCCGGAATTTTGCACACCGGCTTAACGACAATTCCAGAACTCAAAAAACGTTTGCACGAATTAAATGTCCCCGTAAGAATTGTTAATTTGTGATTTGCGGTCTGGAATTATACACACAAATCACAAATTACAATCTGTTGCGTTTGTCCGATGGTTTAAAAGCCATCGCTATTTTGGAAATGCCCCTGGGAATGCACCGCTGGGGCAATTTTAATCAACCGTCTCAATCACTCAAATCAAATAAATCACAAAAATCATAGTTCAGACAAAAATTCCGCATTGCGAAACTATTCACTATTCACTACTAACTATTAACTACTAACTATTTACTTTATTTTTACGATGAAAGTTATTATTACAGGCGGGGCGGGATTTATTGGTTCGGCGGTTGTTCGTTATGCTGTCAGGCAACTCGGATGGACTGTTTTGAATATCGACCGCCTCACTTACGCCGGTAATCTCGCCTCACTTCGTGATGTTGAGAATCATCCGAATTATCATTTTCTCAAAGCCGATATTTGTGATCGCAAGGTAATTGCCCAATCTATCGCTGATTTTGAACCGGATATGATTTTTCACCTGGCAGCAGAATCACATGTTGATCGCAGTTTGGACGAACCCGCTGAATTTATTCAGACCAATCTCGTCGGAACTTATTCCATGCTCGAAACCACACGAAAATATTGGTCAACTCTCTCCACCGAAAAAAAATCACGATTCCGTTTTCATCACGTTTCCACAGACGAAGTTTACGGCTCGCTCGGCACAACAGGACTCTTCACCGAAGAAACACCCTACAACCCGCGAAGTCCTTACTCCGCCAGCAAAGCCGGCAGCGATCATTTGGTAAAAGCATGGTTTCATTCTTACGGCTTGCCCGTAATTGTTACCAACTGCTCCAATAATTATGGTCCTTACCATTTTCCCGAAAAATTAATCCCGCTGATCATTTTGAACGCTCTCGACCGTAAACCATTGCCGGTGTACGGAAAAGGCGATAATATCCGCGATTGGCTTTATGTTGAAGATCATGTCAAAGCCATTGTTTTAGCCGCAACACAAGGTATTGCCGGACGAACCTACAATATCGGCGGTCAAAATGAACGTAAAAATAAAGATGTCGTACAAATTATTTGTGATGTTCTTGATAAACTCCGTCCTTCCGCCGAAGGTTCTTACCGTCAATTGATTACGTTTGTTGAAGACCGCCCCGGTCATGACTTGCGTTACGCTATTGACGCTCACCGGATTGAAACGGAACTCGGATGGCACGCCGAAGAAACATTTGAATCCGGTATCGTCAAAACAATTCAATGGTACCTCGATAACTCATGGTGGTGGAAACCTATTCGCGAAAAAAAATACGCCGGTCAACGTCTGGGAATTTGATTCGGCGTTTCGCGGTTTGGCGCGGATTAAATGGCAGGAAATTAAAAGGTAGGCAACGTTTCTCCGAAAACGTTGCGTCGGCGTACTCGCCGACAGTTGACCCTGTTTTCGGGCGGAAATCCGAAACCCAAACGTTTGGCAACACGAATTGCCATCGTTAAACTGATTCGCAGTCGGCGAGTACGCCGACCGACCTTTGCGGCGAAGGGCTTTCACCCACGGTCGGCTACCAATATTTAATTCCGCTTGCGTCAACTATTAACTATTCACTATTAACTATTCACTACTAACTATTCACTACTAACTATTCGCTATTCAATACAGGCTGATTTTCTAGTAGAAGTGGTATAACCGAAACTTTCCTAAGTCATTACGCTTTGTAAAAGGCTGTAAATCAACCTGTCGATAACATGACAGTAAGACAACTAGGAATGTGTTGTAACCCGGCAGGGATTAGTCGGAATCTTTAAACCGCAAAACGAAACGGAGTTTTCGTAATCGGTTTCTTGAATCATTGCCTGCCGTTTTGTTACGGGAAGGCAAACCCAAAACAAAACCAGTAACAATGACCGATTGGTCGTTACTGCCGGAATTGTACCTTGAATCCAAGTAATACCGCTATGCAAGGATGTCGCAGTCATTGGAAAACCGCCGGTTTCGATTCCAAGGAAACCGCCGAATTATCTGACTTGAACACTTCCTTTATAACGGCGTAAAAAAAAAACATTGTTATTCCCATGACAGGACTTTACGTTGCATCTAATGTTCAATCACTCGTTTCACAAAACCAACTCAACCGGAATATGGCTGACCTCAGCAATATTCTGACCCGACTCAGTACGGGATTGCGAATTAATTCCGGTAAGGATGACCCTGCAGGATTAATTGCGAGTGAGTTGCTTAAAAGCGATATGACGGCAACAAGCAAAGCCATCAGTAACGCTCAACGTGCTAACAGTGTCGTCGCTATCGCTGACAGCGCACTTGGTCAAGTCAGCAATTTACTCAATGATATTCGCGGTCTCGTCAACGAAGCAGCAAACACCGGCGCTATGACCGCCGAACAAATCGCAGCAAACCAACTTCAAGTGGACGCTTCACTCGATTCTATTGATCGAATCGCCAAAACCACAAATTATCAAGGACAACTATTATTAGACGGTTCCGTAGGTTTTCAAACACAAGGACTAAGCAATGTTGCGGTTCGTGATTTGAATATTCATGAAGCAAATTTCGGGACACAAAAACAAGTCGATGTCGATATTGAAGTTCTCAAAAATGCCGAACACGCCCAACTGTTTTACGATAAAGCAGGAATCAGTTCGGAAGTAGTCATGGAAGTTATCGGCGATCTTGGGAATAACGCATTCCGGTTTGAAGCCGGCGCAACCGTAACCGATATTGCCAATGCGGTCAATCAAGTTTCCGATGCGACCGGAGTTCAGGCGGTTGTCGGCAGCGAAGCAACCGCCGGACAAATTTTGTTGACCAGTGCCGGATTTGACAATGATATAAATTTGACCGCACTCATGACCGGAGCAGCACCCGGAGCGTACACGATTAAATTTACCACCGGAAACGCCAACGAAACAACTTATACCATCACCGAACCTCAAGGCGGAAATCCGGGGATTATTGATTTCAAATTGAAAATGCAGGAGAAAACCGCTCCGGCTGTTAAGAATTTCGACGAATCCTTCAACGGTCTTTATTCTTATGATATTACGGGCGATGCATCCGGCGGCGGAATTGTTGTTCAATCGAAAAAGGGGGTACAAATCAAGGAGGTTAAATTTGTCGAAACCGGTACAAGTCCTGCAACAGGTTCTGGACACACATTGCCGGCTGAAAACACCGGAATTGCCGCAACTTTTGATAAAGCAACCGGAATACTGCAAATTCTTTACGATTCCAATGCGAGCATAGGTGAACCGGAATTACGGAGGGCAATCAATGCGATTGACGGTCTTGAATATGTTTTAGGAATAACATTTCCTACGAATCCCGGTTCTAACGCTCCGGCAGACCTTCGCGCTAATAACGCTTTGAATATCGCTGCAACAATTCCGGG
>JAISNF010000078.1 GCA_031276415.1 Planctomycetaceae bacterium | reverse complement strand
ATTTGTAATGTAATCTGTAAAATTCTTTACTTTTTTTTCACAGGAGAAAAAAACATGAAAAAGACATTACGTTTCGGTTTTACACTTGTTGAACTGTTGGTGGTGATTGCGATTATCGGCGTGTTAATTGCGTTACTCTTACCAGCAGTGCAAGCGGCACGCGAGGCAGCAAGACGTATGCAATGTGCCAACAATATCAAACAACTTGGTATTGGAATGCACAACTACCACGATACACTCAGTACATTACCGCCCGGAAATCTGGATGTGTACAGTGTTGCCGGTCAAGCACAGGTTAATGGTTATAGCAAAGCTAATATTGAAACTAATCTTCCAAGCGGTGTAACTGTACGTTGGGCGATGTTGGGGTGGTCGGTTTTCATCCTGCCGTTTATAGAAGCCCAGCAAGTTCACCAACTTGTCAATTTTAATGCCGGTTCTTACAGTCCTCTCAAATGTAGGCTAGGTGGACCACCTTACGGTGACACTAACAATAGTGAAGCAGCATCAAAAGCACCTCCATGTTTCGTTTGTCCTTCGGGACAAAAGGTGTTTGCTACCGGAACTTATAAGGATTATAGTGTTAATGGAGGCGGACGTCTCAATAATATTTATCCTGCATTTCCAGAAAGGCATGTGTTATCTTCCGGTGTCAATCTGTCCGGTGTTTTTCACAAAGGAAGCAATTATGACTTCAGCGCAATT
The DNA here is from genome assembly GCA_031276415.1 of Planctomycetaceae bacterium. Taxonomy (GTDB): domain Bacteria; phylum Planctomycetota; class Planctomycetia; order Pirellulales; family Thermoguttaceae; genus WRKP01. The sequence goes on along the minus strand of JAISNF010000078.1, from coordinate 2,944 downwards.
ACTGACGGAACAAGTAATACTTTGATGGTTCTTGAACGTAACGGATATTCAAAATCTTCCACAATTTCCGGTACTACAAGAACATACTATCCAGACACATGTTTTAATCCTTTTTTTGTTGTAACAGATGCCACTGATGGTTATACAATGACCTCACAAAATGCATCAGCCCAGTTTTTTATTAATCCGCCGACTGAAACCAGTTTTGGTGACGCAAATTATATTACACGCTCAGCACAAAGTAGCCATCCGGGCGGAATTATGGTCGGAGTTGTTGATGGTTCTGGTCGTTTTCTCTCACAAACAATAACAATGAGTATTTATGATGCCATTATGACCCGACACGGCGGTGAATCTGTTCCCATGCCATAAGGCTCAGTTGCAATGTTTCGGCGAAAGGTTGCCTACCGAATGATTACAAATTCAAAAGGTAGGCAACGTTTCTCCTGAAACGTTGCGTCGGCGTACTCGCTGACAGTGAACCCTGTTTTTGTTCCAGATCAACCGTTGCGACCCGTAGGTTAGATAACCTTCGGCGAAGGGATCGCCTACCGAATGATTACAAATTCAAAAGGTAGGCAACGTTTCTCCTGAAACGTTGCGTCGGCGTACTCGCCGACAGTGAACCCTGTTTTCGGACGGAAATGGAATTAAGATCAACCGTTACGATGTTTTGGCGGACGGTTACCTACCAACTGTTTTCTATTTTGTTGTTTCGTATTCTCAAAAAAATAATCTGCGATTATCAGCGTCCTCTGCGGACAATTTTATTTTTCTTCTCTGTGAACTTTTTGTTCTCTGTGGTTAAATAATTTGTGTTAAATAAGAAAGCGGTTATTAGAAGTTACTGATATTGATATTCGCCGTGTCCTTCTTTGGCTTTTGCCGGATCCAACGGCGGGGCTAAGAGATCGTCCTTGATAATTTTTTGCTCCAGTTTTAATCGCGGCGATAATGCAGTAAGAGTTATCGGTAACGTCTGACGGAAAATGATTTTGCGGCGGTTTTCAATGTTGTTACCGGTAATCGTTTGACCTAACTGTTTCGGTAACGGATTCCGAACCGTTCCAATCAATAGCACGCGATCCACAGAAAGTTGTTCGCTCATGTCCAACGATTTTTGGAACGTATTGTAAAGTCCGGTCGATTCATAACCGCCAAGAACTTCGTGTAGCGATAAAACCCGAATAATGTAATCCAAATCAGTTGACTGCGGATTATACATCGCCAAACGACGAAGTGTCGCATCACCGGAAACTTCTTTGGTCAGAAGCAAATCACGAAGTTCACGACGCGGTGTTGTTTTGCCGACCATAATTTTTTGTCCCGATTTAACCGTTCCAATCTCCTGAACCCAACGACCATACACCAAAATACAATCGTCCAACAACGGAAACCACTCAGACCATTCGAGAAAACCAACCGGAATTCCCTCTTCGTCCGATAACTGAGAAGTTGATCGGGAAGAAACAGAAACAGTATTAGTATTCGAATACAAAAATTCACGCGACTCCAACCAACTTTGCCCAAAAAAACTTTTCGTAGAACGAACCTGAACCGGAACATCTGTTATACTTTGTAACGAATACGAATGTGGCGAATAAGACGATGTTTTGTTGCAAAATTCCTGCGTGGAACTGGTTTGCCAAATAGTCGGACTAACCGTTTTGGGCGACATACCGCCAAGACCAACTCCGGGTAAACCATTCCACGAAAACAACGTTAAACACGGAACAGTTGCGGTTGTTGAAGCGGTTGTGTTTGCTGAATCGATTGCGTCCGGCGGTAAATCCGGCGGTAAAAACGGTTGAACATTCAGGGAAAGCGAAAACTTCGCATCGCCCGAACTATAAAGATGTCCCCAACTACTGTATCGAAAATCACCCGTCACTCCGTCAATATCAATAAGATCAAGTTCATTGAGAATTGCCTTGTTCGGACGTCCCGAAGCAGCAAGAAAATACGTCAAAACACTGAAAAGTACAATCCAACACGGAAACGTAATCCATGTATTAACAGGACGTTTCAGAATTTTATGAACAAGAAACCAATCAAATAATCCAACCGCAACCCAATAAACCGTTAAAATAATCAGAATTACCGAAAACGGAACAATATAAACGTCCTCAAACCGGTCAAGCGAACTCCGAACCTGCCCGGATATGTCGTTGTAACCAAGTTGAATCATTGCCCCCGAAATAGAATCGGAAGTATAAGTTCGCGGCTGTTTTTCCACATTCCACAGCAAAATATGCCGCACCAACGCAACACGATCACGCCATGTATCAAGCGGTTTACCGCTCAAATCACCGCCAAAATAAATTATCGTTCCAAATCCATGAGCACAACGAAGCACCAACGGCAAATCACCGTCACGAACAAACGTAATACCTTGCGGTTCTGTAAAATGCGGCATTTTCATAAAAGGCGCCGCCTCCGTTCCATTCATAAAAATAGAACGTTTACTGCCGACAAAAAGTTCCAGCGGCGTTCCTTGCCGAAGTTCGGTCATTTCGGAAAACTTGCCGGGCAAAAATGTTCGCAACACACTGTTCGGATTTTTGAGCAATATTTCCGAATCACGACCGGCACAGAAAAAAAGTTTACCGCCAAGCCGAATCCAATCGTCAAGAGCCTTGATTTGCGGACTGTTCGCTGTGAGATTGTTAAACTGTTGCGGTTCTGTTGTTGTGAGAACAACCATTTCAACGGCTTCAAAACCAAACCAATGTTCCGGTAATTCCGCAAACGAATTGATTTTAACAAGAATAGGTCGCCGATCTTCCCGAAGCGATAGTTCCGCAACCGCTCCTTGCAACCCAATCTCTTCATTGCCGACAATAAGATAAATCGGACGCTCATTCAAAACCGGTGCATAAAACCAGTCTTGCAATCGGTTTTGGGCTTGATCTTGTAACTGTTTTTGCAAGTGGTGTGGCGAGTG
>JAISNF010000048.1 GCA_031276415.1 Planctomycetaceae bacterium | reverse complement strand
CGCATTCACTCCGCCCGGACGACTTCCCGGTTGTTTTTTCATGGCTTCGGTGAACAATTTTTCGGCAACCTCGTTTTCACCTTTCATTGCCGCCTGAACTCCTTCAAATATCTCCGGATTTTGCGGCAAAACACCGGAATATAACCGCTCTTCCTGACCTGATAATTGAAAATTCATGGAATCCATAGAAAAAATGGAAAAAACAAAAAAAATAATCGGAATGTGTACAATCGGAAATTTCATAATCTGTAATTGGTAAAATCTTTCCTATTTTAGTTGCCGAAACCCTAAGTGAGTGATATATTATAGCATAAATGAATTGCTGAGAAATGGTTTTGAATTGATGAAAAATGATTTTCCTGATAACGGCAGTTTACCAAAATAAAAAAACTATGCCGAAAGTATTCTCCGTAGAGATTATTCAACTCGTAATTTTTTTCGCAATTTTAGCGATTTTAATAGCGGTTGCAATTTATGTCGTGAGATTATTACATGAGAAATCGGTACAAAAGGAACTAAACACCGAAGATATCCTCAATAATTTTCGGGAATTGAAATCACAAGGCAAACTCTCCGAATCAGAATTCCGAATTATTAAGAAACGTCTCGCCGCTCAAATTGTTAATGAAGAAAAAAATAAAACACAAAATCCGGTTGATCCGATTGTTCTGCTTGCTGCCCAAAAAACAGTAAAAACGCAAAATAATGATCCTGACGATTTTTCAGATTTTTTGAATAATAAAGACGACACACAAATTGCCGGTCATTACGATAATGAAAATGCAGCGGACAACGACACGGTAATTGACCGATAAAAATTCAAACAATCCAATTCAATAAAATTTCCAATAAAATTATTTACCGGAATTGGTTCATGAGACTTGATAAAGTTTTATGAGATGAGATTTAATAAAAATGATAAAGATATAAACACCTTTCTTTTTTTTTCGTAATACAAGAACGATTGGAATTATGAAATTGTTTGAACTAAGATCGTTTGGGCTAACATATTTTTTTGCTAATCGTACAAACCAAGGATGACAAAAAAGTTTCCAAGGATTCGGACAGCATCGTTTCACCGTGAGCAATTTTTGTTTGACCGGCTTATGGAACCGGTAATCACGTTGAAAGAAAGACACCATTGAACTTTCGGAAACATAAACCTCAAAGCAAAGAAAGGCGAATCCATGTCATCCGGGCGCGATTCTAATTTGAATAAAGGAAATGGCGGAACAAATAAGAAAAACGCTATTTGTTCGTTCTGTCACAAGAGTTACCGCGATGTAGGACCGCTTGTCGAAGGTCCCGGCGATGTTTATATTTGCGGTGAATGCATTGACTTATGCCAAACAATTTTAACACAAGAACGTCGGCGGCGTTACGGTTCAAGCACGAAACCGCTTTCAAAAGTTCCTTCTCCGCGTGAAATTGTAATGCGGCTTAGCGAATATGTTGTCGGTCAGGAACATGCGAAGAAGGTATTGTCTGTTGCCGTTCACAATCATTACAAACGGCTTATCAACAAGGACGAGGGCAATGATGTTGTGCTTGACAAATCCAATGTTTTGTTAATTGGTCCCACTGGTTCCGGTAAAACGCTTCTCGCTCAAACACTGGCGAAAATTCTTGATGTACCGTTTGCAATCGGTGACGCAACAACTTTAACCGAAGCCGGTTATGTCGGTGAAGATGTTGAAAATCTTATTTTGAAACTTTTACATGCTGCAGAATTTGATGTTGAATTAGCCCAGCGAGGAATCATTTACATTGATGAACTTGACAAGATTGGTAAAACGTCACAAAATGTTTCAATTACCAGAGATGTTTCCGGCGAAGGAGTGCAGCAGTCGCTTCTTAAAATGTTGGAAGGAACGATTGCCAATGTTCCGCCGCAAGGAGGACGCAAACATCCCGAACAACAATATATTCAGGTTGATACGACAAATATTTTGTTTATTTGCGGCGGAACATTTGTCGGATTGGAAGATATTATTGGTCAACGGCTTGGTAAAAAGGCGATTGGTTTTAATCAAACTGCACCGTTGAATCGGGAAGAGCGTTGTTTCAATTATCTTTCAAAAGTTACATCGGAGGACATTAACCATTTTGGTTTGATTCCTGAATTGGTTGGGCGGTTGCCGGTAATTTCAACGCTAACTCCGCTTGACGAAGCGGCTTTGATTCAGGTAATGAGCGAACCGAAAAATGCGTTAGTGAAACAATATAAACGCCTTTTCCAAATGGAAGATGCTGATGTCGAGTTTACAGAAAACGCTTTAACGGCTATTGCCCGAAAAGCCCTTGAAAAAAAGACCGGCGCACGTGGTCTTCGGTCGATTGTCGAAAATGTAATGCTTGATATTATGTATGAACTTCCTGATCTTCCGGCGGGAGAAGTTTACCGTGTAACAGAAGACGTGGTTGAAGGGCGTGCAGCGGTTTTGCCCATCAAAGAACCGGAACCATTAACAAAAATCGCATAAAGTTACGAATATAGATTAGCCCGCTCCAATGTTGTTCGTGTCCTAATTCCCGACAACTCACACCCTGAAAAAGCAATATCAATTTTCTTTTGCCTTTTCAGGGTGTTGCATTATTGAAAATAAAAAAACAAAAACACAATAAAAACACGGTTTTAATTTCCAACAATATTTATACAATATTTATAACGTTATCGAATTTTATCCGTCAACCGCTTAGAACCTCGTTTGAGAACCGCAACCCCAAGGATGCGGTTTGTTTTTTTGTAGTTGTGAATCAAACAGCAAAGGAATCATCATGGCAATAGAGCAAATTGAAATTGACAATCTGTTGGTTTTTAGCAACAATAAATTTTCAATGGATTTCTGTAAAGGTATCAATGTTTTCATCGGATCAAATGGTTCAGGAAAAACTACTTTACTGAAACTGCTTTACGCTGCTTGCAATCGAACACACGAAAAAATATCGCAAAGAAATAAACAGTTGTATGAATTTTTCTCAACAAATTCCGAAGATAAAGAAACAAAAACGATTTGGAAAACCAATGCGAAATATTGTCTTAAAATTGACGGTGTTACATTAAAATACCGTAATGATGAAACAACATTTACGGTAACAGAAGAAAATCGCAAAATTTTTGAAACCAATATCCAGTCTGTTTATATTCCGACAACGGAGATGCTTTCTCATTCCAAAGGTTTTTTGGCAATGAATGAAAAATACAAAATGCCTTTTGATGTAACTCAAACAGATATTATTGTCAATGCAGAATTACCTGAAACGCGGAAAATATCAACAGTTAGTGAAACTCTGTTAGCAAAGATTCGTAAAATTATTGACGGAGAGGTTTTGTACGAAAACGATACATTTTATATTGTCAAATCTTCGGGACAAAAAATAGCGTATCCTTATGAGGCAGAAGGGTTTCGTAAAATGGGGTTGTTGTGGAAACTAATTCGTAACGGATTATTGGAAAGCGGCAGTATTCTTTTTTGGGACGAGCCGGAATGTAATATCAATCCTGAACATTTACCGGTGTTGGTTGATATTTTGTTGACGATGCAACGTAACAATGTTCAAATATTTGTTGCAACACATAATTATAATCTGGCAAGATATTTCGATGTATTACGCCAAAAAAATGATGATGTGATTTTTTATAATTTGTCAAAACATAATCATACTGTTCGTTACGATAAATCTGCGGAATATGTTAAACTTGCTTCGAGTGTATTGGATGAAGCGGATCAGGCTCTTTTCGATGCTGTTGCAAAATATATGGTGGAGAAAACCAATGACAAAAACAATTTTTGAAGAAAGCGGATTTGTTTTTCATTTTGCTCAAAATACTTGCGTGGAAAAAGCAGACGCACAAAATGTTACAGGAATGAAAAGTGTCGATTTTATTGTCGAAACAAAAACGTATTATTTGTACATTGAAATAAAAAATTTCATAAACCAATACATCTTGATTTTGAAAGGACGAAATATTTTTAGTAATCATTAGTTAGGTGATTTTGACAATTATGAAACGGGTTCTTATCACCGGTGGTAACGGATTTATTGGTTTTCATTTAATCCGTCGGTTACAAAATGAAGGTTGTGATATCAGATGTCTGGTACGAACAAATTCCGTAACAGATCAAATCACAATGTTTGATGTTGAATTGTGTTACGGAGAACTTACGGATTCCGGCAGTTTGATCAAGGCGGTTAAAGATTGCGATACGATATTTCATCTTGCCGGCAGAGTTCGCGCACGAAAAAAACAGGAATTTGACGAAACCAATCATTTCGGTACAAAAAATCTGGTTAATGCCGCATCGCAACTTTCTGTACCGCCGATATTTATTTATGTTTCATCACTTGCTGCAATCGGTCCGTCAAATCGGGAACAGCCAAAATATGAAACGGATATTCCCCGTCCGATTTCCGCTTACGGCAAAAGTAAATTGGGCGGTGAAAAAGCCGTAACCGCCGTATCGGATCGATTACCGTGTTCAATTATTCGTCCGGGTATTGTATTTGGTGAAGCAGACCGAATGAATCTGGAACTTTTTCGAACAATTAATCGTCTAAATATTTGTCCGATCCCCGGATTGGGTGACAAAATTTATTCATGGATTCACGCCGACGATCTGACCGAACTACTAATTACTGTTGCGAAATCAGGTGAACGGATTACGCCGGAATCTCCTCTTGGTACAGGAATTTATTTTGCTGCGGACAACGACGGAATTTATTTATCAAAAGTCGGTCGGGAAATCGGACTCGCTTTGGGCAAACAACAAATTCGTAACATTCATTGTCTGCCGCTTACAATTTTTACTATTTCAACATTTTATGAAATATTGAAACAATTTGCAAAAACGAATTCGCCTTATGATTGGGCGAAAGCGTGGGAATCGTTACATCATTGGCGTTGTTCGCCGGAAAAATCGCAACAACAACTCGGTTTTTCGCCACTTGTTCCTTTTTCGGAACGAATCGCTCAAACCGCTCATTGGTACCGCGAACATAATTGGCTCTGATTCCCGTAACATGTCATTTTGTTTTTCGCAACAAAATTAGAAGTTATTCATTAAAAGAGTTTTGGCGATCAATAGAAATTTCGATATAACCCTCTTCAAACGTACTGCGTACAATAAAATGGCGTTGCCGATATTTTTTCAGAACAATATCTTTATGTGTGAACCGTCCCGCACTAAATAACAGTAACTTCGGAGTTGCCCATTTAAGAAGCGGCTCGGTTTGCTTTGAACGACCGCCATGATGCGGAACCATGACAATTTCGCACGGAATCGGTTGTCGTTTCAAAAACGGCGATGGAAAACGTCCATCCAAATCACCCGGTAATAAAATACCAACTCCACGATGTTCAAAACGAAACACTAAACTCGTCGCATTTGTATTTTCCCGTTCGACAAAATCCGTTTTGGGCGGATGCAAGAAAATACTGTTCGGAAAACCTTGTGCCGTCAAAGAATCTCCGTCACTAACCTCAACCACCGGAATTTTTTTCGTTTCGAGTTTTTTTTGCAACAACATCAATAATTGTTGTTCCTTAAATTCATCTTCATCAAGTTGGTCAACAGTAATTTTTCGTTCATTAATTTCTTTTTGAAACATTTTGAGCGGTTCAAACATATATGGTGAAACAAAAACTGCTCCGATATAAAATCGTTCGGCAAGAATCGCAACTCCATTATAATGATCACTGTCTGGATGTGAAATAATAATCGCATCAATTTTTATCTTGCCAAGCCGCCAGATTGCCCTGCTCATCACGTCGGCAGCCCGTTGCGGTGATGAAATACAGCCCGCATCGTAAATAAAAGTTTTTTTCTGCGGCGTTGTAACAAGAATACAATTACCGTGACCAATCGAAAAAACAGAAAACGTTAAACGATCATTCCAATACCGGTTGAAATCACGAAAATATCCGTAACTGAAACCAATTGTAATCCAAACCAAAAGAAGTATTGCCAACAATCGCGGCGGTAAACGGCGAACCGGTAAAAATGTTAAAAGAGTAAAAACGAAATAATAAACAAGATTCCACCAAACCGGCGGTGCCGGAACCCAGTAATGTCCGCCAAGTTCTTGAAAAAAAGCAATCATGCCAAAAAGTCCACGAAACGAAAAATCAGTCAGCCAACCCAAACCATCACCAATTATCGGAACGTTACCAAAAATCATCGTACAAAAACCGCCAATCATTGAAGTTGTTAACGGAATCCAAAGTAACGGATTAACCAAAACGGCAATCGGTGTGAAAAGATGAAACCGATCTAAAATTAACGGCATCGAAATTCCCCAAATCACAAGACTAATAAGAAAAAGTTCCAGAATTTTTTTCAAAAAATATTTCACGAAACGAAAAATAAACCAATGTTTTGTTTCAAAACGTTCAATATTATTTAATTTCGATTCATTATTTTCAGTTATTTCTTCTTCACCGAAAATGAGTTGGCGAAACGTGCTGATTCTTGGAATCCAAAAAAAAGCTCCCGTTGCAAAAAAGGAAAGTTGGGCACCGAATTGAAACAGTTCCGTCGGATTCAATATCAAAACAACTAATGCTGTTGCGCAAAGTGTATTGACTCCAAACGAGCGGCGGTTCAAAAAGACAGACATCGAAATAACACAAATCAGAACAGTTGATCGAATCGCCGGAGTTTGAACATCAGTCAAAAAAAGATAAACAATAACTGTTGTAAAAATAATAACCGCACGAATTCGCCGCGAAATTCCCAATAAATTAAGAAGTCCGGTCATAATTATTGCAACAATTGTAATATGCAAACCGGAAATGGCAAAGATGTGCATGGTTCCGGTTTCAATCAGATTTTGTAACGTTTCTTCGTCAACACCTTCACGAATTCCAAGAATCATCGCCGCCGCAAGTTGTGAAATTTCCGGACTCATCCGAGATTGGAAATTCGCCTGACAGGTTCGACGAACAGTTTCTAAAAAACGGGCAATACTGGGATTCCCGATTTTTTGCACGGAAATAGCGTTTTGGGTTGTTACGCGAATAATACAAAGAATCCGATGACCGCGCAACATGCCGGCATAATCATAATCTTCAGGATTTTGCGGGCTAAGCGGTTTCGATAATGTACCAAAAATTTGAACGGAATCGTTAATATGAAGACTACGCCAATCTCCCTCAACAACCACCAAAACACGACCACTCACCGGAATCCATTCGTCCTTGTCACGCAACCGTTCAGCATAAAGCGTGAAAAATGTCCGCTCCGAAGTTGCAAAAATTTTGCCCGGATCAAAAGGCGGTTTCGGAAAATAACGCGGCATTTCACAAACGAAACCGCGCAATGCCGCAGGTTCATCATTTTTTTGTGCGTAAAATCCAATATCGTTTTCCGAAAAACGGTTCCAACGATCATGATGCCAAAAACCAAAAAAAGAACAACAAACCGCAAGAAGTAAAATTGTTGATATTGTCGAATGTTTCCAAAGAAACGCCAAAAACCAACAAATAAATGTTGCGGAAAAAAGAATGATCCAAAAATTCCACGACAAACCAATCAACCGATCACAAAGAATCCCCAAAACCGCCGCAACAAAAAGCGGTGAAAACGGTTGATACGGAATTGATCTTTGTAATGGTTTCATCTGCCGTAATGACCGGTTTAACCGTAATCAATAATGTTCAATAAGATATTACATACCGCATTTTATGTAATGAAAAGTTGCCGTTCGGTTAAAGTTTTGGAATTGATCAATTTGTTTTTGTTCGGTTTATTCTTACTTTATTTATTATTGTTCGGTTTATTCTTATTCGGATTATAGATAGGGATTAGTTTGTCGTTCTGTTCCGACAGTGGTTGTTTGACCATGTCCGGCGTAAATAATTGTTTCATCCGGTAGCGAAAGAATTTGCGAACGAATCGCTTCAATTTGAATTGCCGGATTTCCGTCTGGAAAATCGTTTCGTCCGATACTTTGTTTGAAAATGACATCACCCGTAAAAAGAATTGGTTTGGAATTTGTCCGAAGAAAATAAACCACATGCCCTTTGCTGTGTCCCGGAACATGCCGCACTTCAATCGAAATTCCGGCTAAATCCAGTTTATCGCCGTCACGAAGCAAAACGTCCGCCGGCGCAACAGTTATTGCAAAACCAAAAGGTGCGGAAAGATTTTGTTCCGCATCAATCAGTTTTTCTTTTTCCTCTTCACCGATATAAATTTTACAATTATTCCAAACGGTTCTTAGGGCGTCGATTCCGGCAATATGGTCGGCGTGACCGTGTGTTACAAGAATGGCAACCGGATTTAACCCTTTGTTTTTTACACGTTCAATAATTTTCTCCGGTTCAAAACCAGGATCAACAATCAAACAATCCTGATTACCAAGCTGATAAATAAGATATCCGTTTTCCTGAAAAGGAACAGATAAAATCGTTTCGACAATTATTTCCGAAAAAATTTTTTCGCTCACGAGTGATACAAAATTTTGTTGATTTGAAAGATTTAGGCGGCTGTTTTTTCTGTAACAACCAAACGAAACAATGAAAACAAAGTAAAATAAAACATTTTAATACGATGATATTTTACACGATTATGCCGCTGTTATGTAATTGTTTAATTTTTTCTGCGGAACATTTTTCGCAACGAAATTCGGGATGTTTATCATTAAGCCGGTCATAGTTGGATGTTTTTACCAGACGATAACCTTTACAAATTTTCCCGCAACTGACGCAAACAATATCATCTTTGATTTCCCACAACGGATTTCTGTATTCGACTTTGAAGATAATGCGGTCAACCCAAAAGAAGATCAAACCGCCCAATAAGTTGGCGATAATTGTAACAATCCAGTCGTTATAATCGCGTAACATCCATAAAACGAGTGCCAAAATCGGGGTGGACAGTTGCCAGCGAAACAAATAAAACAGATATTTTTTAATCATAAATTTTATCGGGTTAAAATCAAATTTTGCGGGGATAATTAGTTTTTGAATTACTTTCGAATTATCTCCGCACACGTTTAATACATTTATTTTATTATTTTAATCGAAAAACACCACATTGACAAGGCAGGACACTACATATTTTGTTGCAATATTTCAAAAGATAGAAACTGATCATTATGAATTTTTGAATTTTTTTCGGTAGAATACGAATTTTCATGGGAAAATAATGTCCCACAAATTGCCGAAGGAATTCGTTTCTTCCATCAAACCTCAAAAGAAATCATTATGTCTTAAAATCAATAATTTTATGGTAACTTCTAATTACCGACTTTTTATTTAAGCACGAAAATTTATTTAACCACAAAGAAAAGAGTCCGCAGATTACGCAAATGAGCGCAGATAATTTTTAAACTTGTCCGCAGATTTCGCAGATAATCGCAGATGATTTTTTTTGAGAATATTTTTTTGAGAATAGGAAACAATAAAACAGACGAAAAAAAAAAAGTTTTTTGTTTTGGTGTTGACAGGTTTAACGGCTCGTGTATAATCTCGAACAAATTAATTTCTGAATTTTTATTTTAAATTTTGGAGACTAAATTAAATTTTGAAAAATAAGTTACCCGAATTTTTGTTCGGGTATTAAAAAAATCGAGTACGTCAACAATTTTGTGATCGCTTAGGCGAACTGTAATTTTCTACCAACCAACCGGATTTTCCGGGTAGAAAATTACTTTGGATCAATAAAGTTACGTGGCTCCCGTCAAGGGAGCGTCGCGTATTGATCCATAGGGTATAATTCAGCATTATATTTTACAATTGTAATGCACCACTTTGGTTGGTGGGAATGAACCTGTTCACAAAGCGTGTCGCTCCTATCTGAGAGTGATACTTCTGTTGCCGTTTCTCGGCGTTGCGTTTTTCCCACTTTGTAACAAAAACAGATTATTTTGTTATGTAATCTGTAAACATGTCCCTTTTTTTTCATAAGGAGAAATACTATGAAAAAGA
>JAISNF010000030.1 GCA_031276415.1 Planctomycetaceae bacterium | reverse complement strand
ATTGTCTGAACGGTGATTTTTATGATTTGTGTGGTTATTATAATTTTTCGTAATCAATATTCTCAATCACAATAATCACAAAAATCATAGTTCAAATAATAATTCCGCATTGCGAAACTATCCACTCTCCACTTTCAACTCTCCACTATAATTATTCTTTATGAACGATTTTTTTCCAATAAGTTTCAAAATCGAAATGAGGAGAATTATCACCGTCATGGCACTGAATACACACCCTTTTGGCAGCATCCAACGGCAAACGAATTATTTTACGCTGCTTTTCCTGAAATATTGTATCAGAACCTTGTTCCGCCTTAATGTGATTTTCGCCGGGACCATGACAAACTTCACAACCAACATTCAACAGTTCCGGCGTTTCCGTTTCGCCCAGAAAACCGTGTTCATAAGGCAAAAATTCCGACGAATTCCAACCAACAACATGGCAGGCAATACATTCCGGATCAAATGTTCGCGACGGTTTTGAAGTCTCCGCCAGTGAACGCCACGCAAGAGCATGACGCGATTTTCTCCAAGCCGAAAACGATAATTCATGACAATCCGCACAAGATTTTGTACCGGTAAATCGACCGCTTTCAACCGTCCGGCGATTCGGAATCGGTTTAATTCCAAGACCCTGAAGACCGGTTTCTTTAAGTTGCTCCTGATAAAGTTGCATTAAATCGGTAATCGTTTTTGAATTTTTGAATCGGGAATCCAACGGAATACGTTGATAACGAAACGGCGTGGTCAAATCATCGTAAAGTCCAATCGCCACCGCAAATTTTCCCTTTTCGCCAACTTCAATCAGCATACTGTTGTCTATCCAGTTCGGTTGGAATGGCGGCTCCGCCGGAGTGTTACTCGGAATAACATAATCAAATTGTCCCGTTACAGATTTTACAATCCGTTTCGTTTCCTCCGCCGAACCATGAATTATTAAAACACGCTTGTTACATTTTTCCGCCGCAAATTTCGGTAACATTTCCTTTAACCGTTTAACAGCGTCTTCGTGTTTAATATCATCGTTGTTAATCTCTTTAAGTAACGATTGACCTATCACCGAAGTTACGCCGACTTTCACTCCATTTTGTTCAAAAACACGGTACGGTGCTGTAAAATCAGGATCAAATTCCATTATTGCTACATTAGCCGAAGTGTAACGGCGAGGAATTTCCGGTACATCAACAAAGTACAAAATCAACGCATCCGTCGGTAAAAGCAGTTCCCGATTCCCAACTCCGGTTGCCTGATATTTCATCAGCCGAAGAGCCTCGTCAATCACAAAATTAAACTTCAACTCTTCCTGACGACCAAAACCTTTATTGAGATTACCGGCATCAATCGGAAGAATTGACCACCCTTTTTTTTCTTCAAGTTCCTTAAAAAACGTATGACGCCGACTCAAACCGCCTTTCATTTGTTCCAAACCGGCACAACCACAAGGTTCAACATAACCGTTCATAAATCCCGTAAACACAAGAAGCAGTTTCGGCTTTTCCCAACCAACAAACAACTCCCCATTAACCGCAACCGCATCAAACGTTTGCTTCACATCAGATGATACAATATTTGACTCCGACAATTCAGCCGTTGTTTTCGCAACATTTTCTGTCGGCAATTCGGATTGATTTTTTGCAACATTTTCTGTCGGCAATTCGGATTGATTTTTTGCAACATTTTCTGTTGACAATTCGGTTTTGTTTTTTGCAACGTTTTCTGTTGGTAATTCGGATTTGTTTTTTGCAACGTTTTCTGTTGGCAATTCGGATTGATTTTTCGCAACATTTTCTGTTGACAATTCCGTTTTGTTTTTTGCAACATTTTCTGTTGACAATTCGGTTTGATTTTTCGCAACGTTTTCTGTTGGCAATTCGATTTGATTTTTTGCAACGTTTTCTGTTGGCGGCGTTTTGATTTCTTGCCGAAGCGGATTGACAGGAGACGGCGCAACAGGAACTGAGTTAAGAACAAACGGCTCTGTCTCTGAATTTGTTTCTGAATCCGTCTTTGAAGTTGTTGCGGGAACAGACGCGGCTAATGATTCCGAAACAAACGGCGTTGTAACAGATTCCAGTTCTTTTGGAATTATAGGAACATCGGCAATTTTTTCCGTTGATTGAATAGATTCTGTTGGTTTCGTTTCTTCTGTTGGTTCTGTCGGTTTAACTTCTTCCAACGGTTTAGCGGATATTGTTACATTTGTTTCGTTTAACTTGGTTTTGTTCAACGATAATTCCGGATCTGTCGTGTTTGGCGTTCCAAAACCGAAATCGGTTGGAGTTGTTACGGAATTTTGATTCGTTGCGGCTTGAATAAAAAGATCGTTTGCCGGAGAAGCAGGAGGTAACGGCGTTTCCGATTGAACTGTTTCCGAACTAATTGTTTCCGATTTAACCGTTTCAGATTTAATTTGTTCGGGTTTGGCTGTTTCCGATTTAGCCGGTTCAGGTGTAACAGGAATAATCGGCTCTGTTTTTGTTTCATTTTTCGCCAACTCTTTCACGTTCACGGCGGAATGCGGTTGAAACGGATCGGCAAGCAATGGCGGAACAGGTTGTGATTCTGTTTCGGGTTGAGAAGATTCGGTTGTTGCCGGAATAGTTTTGTCTTTGCAGCCGGAACAATTCAAAAGAAAAACAACAGAAAAAAATAGACAAAATAAACGGAACATTATTTTTTTTGTATTTTAAAATTTTATAAGGAACCAAAAAAACTAACATGTTTCCATGTTTACGGATAAAAAATTGAAACTGAAATTGTCCACAGATGACGCAAATAATCGTAGGGAACTTCTAAAAACCACAAATATATTTTTATTAACCACAGAGGACACAGAGAAAATTTTTAATTGGAATCAAAATGTTATTTAATGTTTGACTTTTGATCTAAAATAATTTTATAAAATGAAACTTTTCTTCTCTGTGAACTCTGTGTTCTCTGTGGTTAAATAAAAAAGTAGGTTATTTCTAAAAATCATCTGCGGTCACCAGCGTCATTTGCGGACTGTTTTTATGTTTTTATAAATTAACGGGTTTTCGTGTTTGGATTGATTCCATTTCTTTCAACGCCAGATACAAGGCGTCACGAGCGAGTTGACCGCTGAGAATTGAGGAGGCTTTTCCTTTTTGTACGGAATCGGTTACTTCTTTTAATTCATTAGCAAATACGCCGATTTCGTCTAAATCGGGGAGTTTTGCTTTTTCGCTTTTTCCGTCTTCGGTCAAAATGGTCGGAACCGGTCCGTCAAGAACCAATGTGGCTTTTTCGAAATGAACTTCAAAATTCGCCATAAACGGACGACCTTGCTGAAAAATACAACCGCTGTTCGATGTAACCAAAATATCGGAATCGTCATAGAGGAATTGTGTACTAAAATATTCGGGCGTTCCGCCGCGCAACCGCCCCGAACTCTGAACCGTTTTCGGTAACCCAAACAACAACCGGATAAAATGCGCATCGTGAATATGCAAATCCAGAAGCGGTCCGCCGATTGTGTTCATATCGTAAAAATTTTTAAGCCACACCGGATCAGAAATCACACGGTTAAAATGTCCTCCGAGCAATTTTCCGTAACAACCCGATTGAACTGTTTCATAAACAAAAGCATACGCCGTAAAAAACGGCAAAACATGAGCAACCATAAATAATTTATTATTTGTTTCAGCAGCGGCAACCATTCGATCCGCATCCTCAAGTTTCAACGCAATCGGTTTTTCGGAAAGAACATGTTTTCCGGCGTTCAATGCGGCAATTGCTGTTGCAGCATGAACATTGGGCGGAAGACAAATATCCAACATGTCAACATTCGGATCAGCAAGTATCTCATTCAAATCGGCGTAAGTCGCAACACCTGTTAAATCCGTCATTGTTCCCTGAGGACCGAAATTACCTTTGATGCTCGTCCAATCACCTTGACGGCGTTCTGGAATTGTTTCGCAAATTGCGGTAACTTTGACGTTGCTAAGTTTTTGATACGCCAAATAGTGAATCATCCCCATAAAACCAAGACCCGTAATACCAATTTTTAACATGGTTTTCTCCTTCATAAATCTGTGTAAATTTGTTTGAAAATCGTTTTGAAAATCGTTATTGAAAATTATATTGAAATGGAAACACACAACATCCACTCAATATAATTTCATTAGGGAACTTCTAATAACTATTTTTTATTAACCACAGAGGACACAGAGAACGCAGAGGAATTTTTAATTGTAATCAAAACGTTATTTAATGGTAACTTCTAAAAAACTACTTTTTTGGGACGAAAAATATTTACAAGTCCTTATTTTTAAGGATGTGATTTTTTAAAAACAATGTTTTTAGAAGTTCTCTAATTTTATCATTGACTTTTGATCTAAAATAAATTTTTAAAAATTTCCTCTCTGCGCTCTTTGTGTTCTCTGTAGTTTTAAAAAGTAAATTTGAGTTTTTAGAAGTACCTATTATACTAATGCAACACAGGAAAAGAAACAGGTTGACGATCAGCAATTGGAACCGGCGAAGAATCAAGCGGAGAATTAAGTGGAGAATTAAGCGGACGTAAATTCGGGGTGTGTGTTTCGTGGGACGAGAAAATGACCGGATTGTAAGAGGACGGATTGGAAACGGGTTCGTGTTTTGTTAAAGCGTCAAGAAATTGATCGGATCCGTTCAGAAAAATCACATCGGTTGGAATTTCAGGATTTCGGCGTGACCGGACAATTAAAATTACTTCATCACCATCTTGTTGACGGCGTTTAATTTCATCCAATGTCGCTCGTTGTTTCTCATCCATTCCCAGTATTTCCTGCGTATTTTGTTTGGTTTCCGATTTAATCGTTGCAGAAATTGGTTGAATCGCCGTTTTCAACGGTTCAAGTTTAAGCGGTTCGAATGGTGTTACGGGATTAGCAAACGCCGGATTCGGAACGGCGCGGCTGGTTGTTGCGGAATTAGATACGGAATTAGATATTGCGGGATTTGTTGGGAGCGGATTTGTTATTGCAACATTTTTTGTTGCCGGATTAACGGTTGTTGCGGTTACGGAAACAGGCGATGAACCGGTTAATGAAGAATCGGTTAAAGACGGATTTTCGTAAATTTCCGAAAGTTGCATTGACTGCAAAACATAACGGATCATTTGCGGCGGAACAAAATGTCCGTCATTCTGAACAGGATCGGCAGTGTTACAAACACCAATTAAATAGCCGTCTTCCGTAAAAAGTCCGCCGCCGCTTCGACCACTCACCGGCGCACCAAAAACCTGAATATAATGAAACGGTAAAACATTTTCGCGCGGAGTGCCAACCCGATTCGTGGACATGACATAATGTTCCCGAACAGTCGGATTCGCTCCGCTGTCGCAACCAACACTCATCACGCGTTGTTTCGGCGAAATCTGATATTGCGGTGGTGCAATCGGAACCGCCTGAACCGGACACGGCGGAACAATAACAACAAGTGCCAAATCAATTTCAAGATCGTAACATAAACAACGTCCAAAAACACGCACACTGGAATTTTGCCCAAACAAATGTACTTCGATTTTGCCTTTACCTTGAGAATCGCGAAAAATATGACCGCAAGTCAAAATCAGGGCTTCGCCTTTTCGTGTATCGATAATAGTTCCGGTTCCCCACGAATGGGTATTATCGGCATCAACACGAAGTTTGACCGACGATGTAATCCAAGGTGAAACTGTTTCGGAATTTTTTGACAGATTATTTGTAGAACTATTTGTAAGATTATTTGTGTGAATTTCATTGGTTTTCAACATTTCTGTTTTGTTTATTGTATTGGCTGAAGTTGGCAACGGAGTTGGCGGCAGAGTTGGCGGTGAAGTTGGTTGCGGAGTTACAAACGAAGCCTGAATAATTTCATTGTTTTTCCGGCGCAATTCGGCGGCTCGTTCGAACATGTAAAGAATTCGTGGTTTTAGGGAGATTGGATTACCGCCGCCGACCACACGGTCAATAATTTGGTCGTGTGAAAGCATGAGAAAGGTTGGAAAGTGTGAAACTTTGAGTTGATCGCGAACAAGTTCGGGATGTTGCGAGGCGTCAACTATTTCAACCGAGTAACCCATTTCGGTAATTTCCCTGACCAACGGCGCAACCTGTCGGCATGATTCACAAGCCGGTGTTGTAACAAAAAGAAGTGTTGCATCTTGCGGAGCGGGGATGGCTGCCAGAATAAACGTTGAGAGAATTATCTGAATTCCAAACATAAAAAGAGAGCCTCCTTGCTCTGTTATTGAAAATTCATCCTTGAATTTTCTTGAAATTATCTATTCTTCCTATTTTAATCGGGTATTCCCAAAGGTTGTGGGATTCTACAGGAAAACGCCCACTTAGACAACCCCAATTTTTAAATAAACCTTTTTAGTTGAGAGTTGATAGCGGAGAGTGGATAGTTTCGCAATGCGGAATTATTGTTGATAGGCAATGTTTTGCCTGAAAATGTTGCGTTGGCAGCCGAATTGTACCTTGTTTGGGAATGGAAATCAGAAATATTGGGCGAAATGTTGCCAGCCTTTTTTTAACGTTTCGCCACAAAGGTTTGCTGGATAAAAATCTTTGCGAAAAAATAGCAGAGAAAAATATCAGAAAAATATAGCAGAGAAATATTGACGAATTTTTGAGATTTTTTTCAAATTTTTGCGGAATTATCGTTGAGAGAGGGAACGCCCTTTTCGTGGAATTTCAATAATCATTGGCTGGACATCACATTCGATTCCGGCAATTTTTACGGGTTCATGAGCAATTGTTCCGGGTTGAACTCCTTGTGTTGCCGGTTTGCCTTGAAACTGCTCCATAATTTGAGCAATTTCAGGATGAAGTTCAATCATGCCATTCGGAAGTTCCTGCCCATACGAGTCAAAACCGCCAATAGTTACAAAACTGGCAAAACGATCATGAAATTCATACGCTTCCACGCCTTTCTCCCGCAACACTTGACAAAGTTTTGTCGCCGCTTTGCCGGCAATTTCCAGTTGTGAAGTTTTGCTGGACGAAAACGGTTTTTTACCGGATTCGATTTCTTTGATTTCGTCCTGCCGGATAATAATTTTTCCGGTAAATGTCGCAATACGAACCGTGTAACGCCGCTGACATTTCAAAAGTGAATAAGGAGAATTAGCATTGAGAGCCTCAACCAATTTGTCGATTGTTCCCTGTTGATTTTCGGGCGGCAACATCGGATTGATCACGCCAAACGCCATATAAAGCGGTCCTTTTCCGTTGACAGCAGCACTGTTATTCCGCCAGATTTTATAATTTTGAGAAGTCGGCTGATTTACTTTCATACATTCAGGATAAGATTGCTTAATTTCCTTGAGCGTTTTCTGAAAATCAAGATCATCAAATGATTGAAAATCTCCAACCAAAACGGCAAAAGCCGATTGTGAACCGGTTTTTTGATATTTCCACGGTCTTGCGTAAGGATTTTGCGGTTGTTTTTCCTCTTTTTTCAAATCGTGAACAAAAGTTTGTTCGTAAATATAAGCCTTGTACTTATAATTTTTGCGTAATTCATAAACTAAAGTGTTTGCGTCACGTCGTCCGTTGGCACCGGTGAATGTTGTTACGAGAATCATTGTTGGTCCGTTCAGTTCCGACAAACGATATTCTTTACTCGGATCCGCTTCAACATTTTTACCGAAATTGAAAATTCCCGCAGAAACTTCGGAAGACATCGAAACCGTCAATGCCAGAACGAAAAAACCGACAAACAGAATTTTTTTGAAAATAATCATTTTTGGTTTTCAGAAAGTTTTCCGATTCAATAAAATTCAAGAAAAAGAACAAATCTTTTCCCTTATAATCGGCATAATCTGCCCGAATAATTAGAAAAATTAACGATTAGGAAAACTTTAACGATCAGAGGTAATTTCTAATAACCGAATTTTTATTTAACCACAGAGAACACAGAGTTCACAGAGAAGAAATTTTAAAAAAAATTATTTTAGATCAAAAATCAAATATTAAATAATATTTCGATTCCAATTAAAAATTTTCTCTATGTTCTTGTGTTCTCTGTGGTTAATAAAAATAAATTTAAGGTTTGCTGATTTCGATATTTCTGTAAGCAACGGGACCGTGATTACCTTGAAGCATCAAAGGACCTGTTGCTGCTTCTTTCATAGTAATACCGCCGCCGGTTGGAGCCTTAACTTCGACGTTTTCCTGAATAACTTTACCGTTAAGCGTAATTTTTTTGAATAAAGCGTTAGCGGTTTTATTTCCATTGGCGTCGAATTTTGGTGCGACGAATTCGATTTCATATTTTTGCCATGTTCCCGGTTCTGTGGTGGCGTTTGTTTTTGGGGCGGTTGCGCTGTAGATTGCGCCCATATCACCTTGACCAAGTTTGTCATCCGGTTTGCCAAAACTATCAGCAACTTGAACTTCGTATTCGCCGTGTAAATAAACGCCGCTGTTTGAACCTTTCGTTAGGAAAAGTTCAATCTTCACCGCACAATCACCGAATTTTTCTTTTGTGTAAATATCAACACCCGGTCGTGGTTTGAGTTGTGTCCAGTTACCCGGCACGGTGTTGACGAGACAAGGAGTGTCGCCTTCTTTCAGGGGTGAAAGAACCAAATGACGCGGATCATTGGGGTCAAGAGCAACTGTTCCTATTTTCCACGCATTTTCCGCTTTAGAATTAACGAGTTGCCATTGATTGAGGAGATTTTCGTCTGATAAACTAATCTTTTCCGCTTGAGCCGAAACGGAGGAAACAAAAATCAACACAACCATCAGGGAAAGAGCCATTCTTTTCATTGTTCAAAATTCTCCTAATTGTTAAAAGGATTAAAAGTGTCATTCATAACAATTAAATCATTTTCATTAAATTGTTACCAAAGACACAAACCACAAAATATCTCCAAAGTATAACGCTTCCTTATTTTAATTTCAACAGACCGGAGAATTACACATCACTTCATCGCAAACCGGTTTTTTATTTAACCACAGAAAACACAAAGGAAATTTTTAATCGTTCAACAGCGTTTTCGATGATTTATCAAATTCAGCATAAGAATTGCAATCTTGTAATTATTTGGTAAAATCTCCAAAATAATTATTTAACCACAGAGAACACAGAGAAGAAAATTTAATTTTAAAAAATTATTTCAGATCAAAAGCCAGTTATAATATTAAATAACGTTTTGATTCCAATCAAAAAATTCCTCTGTGAACTTTGTGTTCTCTGTGGTTAAATAAAAAAAGCGGTTTTTGTAGAGACGCAATGTATTGCGTCTCTACTATGTAAAATCCGTATTGCGTTTCTACAAAAACCGAATTTTAGTATAGTCCTTACCAATTTATCATTACCAATTTATTTTTATGCCGGAAAGTCGTCCCGATCTTCGTAATATTGCGATTATTGCCCATGTTGATCACGGTAAAACCACTCTTGTTGATTGTATGCTTCGCCAAAGCGGACAGTTCCGCGATGCACAGTTGACCGGACAACAAATTCTTGATTCAAACGATTTAGAACGAGAACGCGGTATTACAATTTTGGCTAAAAATATTGCGATTCCTTATAAAGGCGTTAAAATCAATATTATTGATACACCTGGTCACGCTGATTTTGGCGGTGAAGTAGAACGAGTTCTTCGGATGGCGGACGGTTGCCTGGTTTTGGTGGACGCTGCGGAAGGTCCCATGCCGCAAACCCGTTTCGTATTGGGAAAAGCCCTCGAAGTCGGTTTGCGTCCGATTGTTGTTGTCAACAAAATTGATCGGAAAGATGCCCGCCCGCATGAAGTGGTCAATGAAATGTTCGATTTGTTTCTCCAACTCGGAGCCAGTGATGAAGCGGCGGATTTTCCGTATCTTTTTGCCAGTACCAAAGAAGGTTATGCGACAACCGATCCTAATATTTGTAATGATAATATTTTGCCGCTGATGGATTTAATTTTGGACAAAATTCCCGCACCCGTTGTCGATGTGGGACAACCGCTTCAAATGCTTGTTACGACAATTGCATGGTCGGAGTTTGTCGGTCGGATCGCTGTTGGAAAAGTCAACGCCGGAACAATCCGAAAAGGAATGAATGTCGTTATCATGCAAAAAAACGACAAACAAACCGCCGGAAAAATTTCACAACTGTTTACGTTCGATAATCTGGGACGAACCGAAGTTCATGAAGTGGACGCCGGAGATATTGTTGCGGTTGTCGGATTGCCGGAAATTGAAATCGGCGATACAATTTGTCCCCCCCTACATCCTGCGGCGTTGCCAAGAATTCATGTCGACGAACCGACATTGCGTATGACTTTTGGTATCAATAATTCGCCGCTGGGCGGTAAAGAAGGAAAATTCGTAACGAGCCGGCATCTTCGTGACAGGCTGATGCGGGAACTTGAAAAAAATGTGGCGTTGCGGGTTGAGCCGATTGAAGGAACAGAGCAATTTTCCGTTTCAGGACGCGGCGTGTTGCATCTTTCCGTGCTGATTGAAACAATGCGGCGTGAAGGTTACGAATTATCTATCGGTAAACCGGAAGTGATTTTTCGCGACAATAACGGAGTTGTCGAAGAACCGTTTGAAACGTTGGTTATAGAAGTTCCCGAAAATCAAACCGGTCCCGTTATGGAAATGGTTGGAACCAGACGCGGACTTCTTCAGGAAATGAATCATCGTAACGAAATTGCTGTGATGAAATTTTCAATTCCGGCGCGAGGTTTGATCGGTTTGCGAACACGGATGCTCATGGCAACACAAGGTAACGCTGTTATCAATCATCGTTTTGAAGGATACAAACCGCGTGAAGATGCTATTCCCGGTCGTTCAACCGGAGTTTTAGTTTCAATGGTTTCAGGAAAAGCCAATGCGTTTGCGCTTGATTCGCTTCAAGCGCGTTCCGAGCCGCATGTTGCGCCGGGCGATGTGGTGTACGAAGGAATGATCGTCGGCGAAAATTCCCGTAACGAAGATATGGACGTCAACCCGACAAAGGAAAAAAAATTAACCAATATGCGCGCTTCCGGCAGTGATCGTAACATTATTCTGAAACCGGCGCGGCGTTTTACTTTGGAGGAAGCGTTGGAATTTATCGAAGCGGATGAACTTGTCGAAGTAACGCCGTCTATTATCCGAATGCGAAAAATTATTCTGAAAGAAGTTGACCGGCGACGTATTAACCGCACAAAAAATGCGTAACCAATTTGTAAAATTTCAAGTCCGCAAATTGTTTTAAAATTTGTCCGCAGATTATGCAGATAATCGCAGATGAGCGAATAGGTGTTGCAATGCGGATTAAAAATGTTTGGGCAATAATTCCGCTTGCGAACTATTAACTATTCATTAACTATTAACTAAAAAACCATCTGCGTAATCTGCGGACAAGTTTCAAAATTTACTGTTTAATTTCGGTAATGAATTTTGCGATGTGTTGGAACGCTTCGAGGGCTTTGCCGATTCCGGCGTGATCGTAACCTTTAATCTCGTAAAACTCAACACGCGGATGTTTCATTGCCCGAAGCGATGCCGCCATAAATTCATTTTCCTGAACCCGAACCGGCATGTCCAGTTTACGATCACCAAGAACCATCAGTATCGGCGGTGAATTTTTTGAAATATAATGTAACGGCGCATTTTCGTCTATCACCGGAAAATATTCCTGTTGCGGATAATTCAACATTTTCCGTACATGAAAATGAGTTGTCATTTGACCGGTCAGCAAAACCAAACCGGCAAGCCGTGACGGTTCGATATTGTGCGGTTTGAGCCAACGGGAATCAAGCCCAATCATCGCGGCAAGATAGGCTCCGGCACTGCATCCGCCGATGTAAATTTGTTTCGGATTTCCGCCGTAATGCTCAATGTTTGCAAATGTCCACGCAAGAGCAGCGGCAGTATCTTCCAGAAATTCAGGAAATTTTGCCTTCGGAGCAAGCCGGTAACCAACACCAACTAAAATAATATTCGTATTTCGTAAATGTTTCGGAATTTCCTTGCTTCCGGCAGTCAAGCCGCCGCCGTGAAACCAAACAAGCACCGGCAGATTTTGAATATCTTTTTGAGCATCTTTCGGTACGGAAATATCAAGAACACATTGAGTTTTCTGATATTCGCCGGTTGTTTCGGCATAATACGAAACATTTTTTGTTTCCGTTCGTAACGGCAATTCCGTAGCCATTGTCACAGAAACACAAAAATGCACAAAAAATAGTAAAATAAATTGATTTTTCATAGACTTTCTTTAAACGTTAAAAAAATGATCAAACAAATAACCGCAATACGAATCAATCACGGTATTATCAGACGCTGACAACAATTTATAGCAGTTTAGAAGTTTGAAATCAAGAGGGGTGAGTAACTATCAATTTGTTCGTTAGATGCGATCGTTTTTGTAATTGATAAAGCAGAAAGTTACGTTTAATCAGTAGTGTTTGGTTCCCGATTTTTCAACGGCACAAAGAGATCGAAGGCATCGTTTAATGTCCATTTTGGCGGATAAAGTTCGAAACAAGCGGATTCCATATCAATATCGTAATCGTTTTGCGACTGAATCCACGTACTGTAAACAGTATGATACGCCATCAAAATATCAGACGCCATCGGAATTAGGCAACGTACAAATTTACCGGCAGGCAGTTCCAATACTTCCATTCCCGCAGGAACAGAAATATCAGGCGTAATTTCCGAAGCAGTCCAAAAATCAAACGAAATATATTGATTCGTTTTGATAAAGATACCGTATGCTTTTTTGTGTTTCCAATCCGGTAATTTTTTTGTTTCGGAATAAAATTTTCGCCAGAGCGGTAAACAATCATAAGACGCCGCCGGAATCGTCGTTTGTGTACGAAATCCCGCAAGAAGTTTTGCCGGATAATCGACAACAGTAATCTCAAAATCTGTGGTTAGAGTCATCTGAATACTTCAAAAAATTAAAACAAACCGAAATATAAATTATTCGGACAGTTCAAGAAAAATGAGTTCCCGAACTATTCGTTTGCAGTAACTATTAATGTTCATTAATCCAAGTTCCGCAGTTATTAAATTGAAACATTATCAATGTAACAATTTTATATCGATTTTAAAATCATCACGACAACGGTTTTCATACGAAGTTTAATACAAAGTTTAAACGAAGTTTACCGAATCGTTTTGAGATGTTTACATTAGAAATTGGAGTTAAAATTCATTGATGTTCTGTTGTTGGGAACAGGGCGAAGCCTGGCAAGACTCAATAAGTACCTCACAAGTTTTTTCTGTTCAATTTTTTGTAGCGTAATCAAATGAACACACATTGAAATTTTACAAAGAAATTTTTTGTATGTCAAAAATGTTTTTTTCGTTGTCGTTGAGTTTTGCAAAACAAAAGTGAGTAAAACATGTCTCTCCGGTTAATTCAATAAAAATTTTTGATAATTTACAAAAGATAAGAAAAATAGATAATTGATTTTACAACATTTTGCCTCAAATTTTTTTCAGTTTTTTCAAATTTTTCAATTATTTTTATGAATATGGAACTTAGGTTAAATGATATTTTTTCCCAAACTACAAGATGTTAATATTAGGGAACTTCTAAAAACCACAAATTATTTTTTATTAACCACAGAGGACACAGAGAACGCAGAGGAATTTTTAATTGTAATCGAAATGTTATTTAATGGCAACTTCTAAAAAATTACTTTTTTAGACGAAAAATATTTACAAGTCCTTATTTTTAAGGATATAATTTTTTAAAACAATATTTTTAAAATCTCCTCTCTGTGAACTTTGTGTTCTCTGTGGTTAAATAATCTGTGCTTAAATAAAAAGTCAGTTATTTAGAAGTTACCATTATTGTTTCATTGGGATAAACGATATTTCTACTTGCCAATAATTTAGTATTTTATTTTTATGTTTATGTTTTTCCGATTTTCGTAAACAAATAAAAAAGTTAATAATAAAAACACCGAATTACTAACAGGAAATTGTGAATCCGTTAAATATAAGTCCATCCGCTTGGAGCGGCGTTTTGTTTGGCTTCCATTAAAGTGTTACAAATTCGTTCAAAAAGATTCAGCGTTCCGCGATAACCAAGATGCAAAATCCGGTGACCGCCGATTCGATCATGAATCGGAAAACCGCAACGAACCAACGGTATTCCTAATTGCCGTGACAAATAAACACCTTTACTGTTACCAATTACAAAATCAGGATTCAGTCCCGCCGATGTCTCTAAAATCGTTGCAAAATCCATCTCCGCTCCGTCAGCAGCCAGAACAGGAACAACGCCAATCTCTTCAAGAAACAATTTCATCGCAACAACAAAATCCGCATCTCCATATAAAATAGCCCGTTTTCCCGAACAATA
This sequence comes from Planctomycetaceae bacterium, assembly GCA_031276415.1. Taxonomy (GTDB): domain Bacteria; phylum Planctomycetota; class Planctomycetia; order Pirellulales; family Thermoguttaceae; genus WRKP01. Next base: position 5,060 of record JAISNF010000030.1, on the reverse strand, counting down.
TTTATGACCGTCAAAATAAGCGTCAATAAGCCGGCTACGATGTTTTTCCCAAACGACAGGCGTTTTTTGTCCCGTTATATGATTAAGCGTTTCAAAAAAAATGTCAGTGTTCTCAATACCAACCGGCAAATTAATATTCGTTGCAGGAACACCAAAATAATCGCGAAGAAATAAAGCGGCATTTCTGGAAGAATTAACAGATGTACTAAGATAAATCGTGCCGGACGCTTCCGGCATTGCGGCAATATCATCAATTGTTGTACCGCCTTGCGGCAATTTCTGATAATCCTCCCAAGCCCCGCCGTCAAGTGATTCCGAATAATCCGGCAATAAAGTGTACGGAATTTGGTAGGAAATGAGAATTTCGTGCAATTCCCGTAAATCCGCCGAAGAAACAAAACCGGAAATCAAATTGATTCGTTTTGTCTTTTTCGGTACAATATTTTTTTTCGTAATGGTTTCTACGGCAGCGTAAACCGCTTCATGATAACCGTCAATATGTGTTCCGCGATAACTTGGTGTTGACGCATAAAAGAGAACCGGTAATTTTGTTCGATTTATTTGGTATTCATGAAGATACATCGGAACATTTTCGCCAATAGTTTCCGAAAGGCAAGTCGAAGTAATTCCAATAGCAAGCGGTTGATATTGTTTTGTAACGTTATCCAACGCATGAAAAAGATTTTCCTTGCCGCCGAAAATCGCTGTGGCTTCAACAAAATTTGAAGACGCAATATCAATCGGTTCCCGAAAATGACTAATTCCGTAACGGCGAATATATGTCGAACATCCTTGAGAACCGTGAATCAACGGAATACATCCCTCCATTCCGCGCATCACAATACACGCTCCCAACGGCGAACAAAGTTTGCAAGCGTTACGAGTTGAAACAAAAGAAGTTGTTTCCGTCAATTTATTTCCGGCAGTAATCATATTCGTATCTATATTTATATTTGCAACGGTTTATTGCATCATGATTTATTGTGTCGTTTTTGTTAAGAAAATTATAAATGCAACAAGATTACTCTGTATGATTACTCTGTATTCTGTTGCAAATATTTTTTGTTTTTAATTCTTGCCGGAGAAAATTTCCAAACCGGACTCATTACTGTAGCGTGAACTTCTCTTGCAAAATTCAGCATTCCCTCAAATCCCGCTAATGCAATTTTTCGTTCATGATTATGGTCACAAAAACCAATTCCCATTTTGTACGCAATGGGACGTTCCTTGACACCGCCAATAAGCAGATCGGCTCCTTTTTCCAATATAAACCGTGATAATTCCAACGGATTACTATCGTCACAAATAATAGTTCCTTGTTGCGTTATTTCTTTGAGGTAATCGTAGTCTTCCTGTGAACCGGTTTGAGAACCGACAACCACCGTTTCCATTCCAAGATGTCGTAACGCTTTAACAAGTGAAAACGCTTTGAATGAACCGCCGACATAAATTGCCGCTTTGCGCCCCTCAAGATCACGCCGATAATCGGCAAGACGCGGCAAAAGTGTTGAAACTTCATTTCGTACTAAATCTTGCGTCTGTTTCATTATTTTATCGTTGCGAAAATATTCCGCCACATCATACAACGCCTTTGACATATCTTCAATACCAAAATACGAAACACGAATAAACGGAATATCATATTTTTCCTCCATCATTTTCGCAAGATAAGTCATAGAACCGGAACATTGAACAACATTGAGTTTTGCCCGATGTGCACGACCAATTTCCGCAACACGTCCGTCTCCGGTAAAACACGTTGCAATTTCTACACCCATTCGGCGATAATAATCTTTGATAATCCACGTTTCACCGGCGAGATTAAATTCACCCATAATGTTAATTGCATAAGGCGAAACCGGTGTTTCATTATCTTTGCCAAGAAGCCGAAACAAAGCGTCACAGGCGGCACGATAACCGTCTTTTTTTGTACCTTTAAAACCTTCGGAGTGTACAGGAATAACCTGAATCCCCTTTTCACGTTGAACACGAGAACAAACCGCATCAATATCGTCGCCAATCAATCCGATAATACATGTACAATAAACAAATGCCGCCGCCGGTTTGTAACGTTCTATCAATTCGTTGAGTGCGGAATATAATTTCGTTTCACCGCCGTAGATAACTTCGTTTTCGTGAATATCCGTTGAAAAACTAAGCCGATGCAACTCCGCACCGCTCGATAAAGAACCGCGAATATCCCATGTGTAAGCAGCACAACCAATAGGACCATGAATTAAATGTAACGCATCGGCAATCGGATAAAGCACCACTCGCGAACCGCAAAATACACAAGCACGCTGACTGACCGAACCGGCTGTACTCGCCTTGCCGCACTCAATCGCATAATCGTCCGTTCCCTTTTCGAAAACCTGAAGTTTGCGTTCCTGTAATATCTCAAGCATTGGTTGATAAAAATAAAATTCAGTTACATTTTTTTTAGTTACATTTTCTTTTTATTGTTTTTTCTTTTTACCGGAACAAGTTCCGCCGCAAGAACATGAAGCGGCTTTGGAACCTTTGCCCGTACAAATACCGTTCTTTTTATTTTTTCCGTTACACGAACAAGAAACAGCGGCTCGTTCTTGTTTCGGTTTCGATTTTTTGACAACAGCGGCAATTGCAGGAGCCGTAACAACAACAGCCGCCTTCTTGATAAAATCACGCCGCGTTTCAACTAATTTTTTCGACATAGTTCATTCCTGTTGTTAAAATTTGTAACTATTTAATGTAATGTGTAAATTTCCTACAAGACCCGTCGTAATTGTGATGGATATTGTATTAGATAAAACGGTTAATTATTTTTTGTGGAGTCAATTACAATGTCCTAAATATTTTTTATCATTACGATAATAATTATAAAAATAGACAGTTACATCTGCTCCTGTTAAATTACATTGATCGAAGTTGATATTTTTCATGGGTTATACCTCAATGTTAACAATTATTTTGTGGTAAGTGATAAAGGTTATATTGTACAAAATAGAAGTATTGAAACATTATAAAATAAAAAACACTATAGTGAAGTAATTTCAACATTACTAAATTTGACGCCGCTTCCCCAATGGGATTGAACGTAAAAAGAATCTTGAAAAATATTTTATTTTGATACCTTGAGTTCAAAAATACTTAATGTATTTGGAATAACCGCCGCATTTTTTCCGTTCATCAAAAAATACTGGCGATCTTAAACAACAATCCATCCAAAAGAATATAACCAACAATACAAACGATAATAATATCTATCAAAACAGCGAGTAAGGTAAAACTTTTGATAAATCCATAATCTTTGAGAAAACACCACAAATCCCGTAGTACGCTTCTTCCAAGTATAATGTCGGAAATTGGTACTATTATCATCAGTCCACAACAAACTGTTCCGGTAAAAACTGTTATAGTAATTCCGGGAAAACCACCAAATGCTGCATGGGCAAACAGGCATAACCATAGCCAAAAAAATATTGGCGAAAATATTACATAATAAGTACGCATAGATATTATCTCCTTTATCGAACGACTTTCTGTCGAAATCGCGTTGTTAAAAAATTACGGACAACGGAATTTGTGTCAATGTTAATTTCTGCAACGATTGATGAATGTAAAACTCCTAAAGAGGAATGGTCTATATTGTCATCTGAACCTGACCAATGATTTTTAAAGTACATGAAACCTGATCAATGTACATACGATAAGATTGATGAATAACAACAAAGTACCTATGAATTTCCAGTAATATTTTCCGTACAGAATAATATAAATTGATGCAGGAACAGCAAAAAACGGAACAATAAACATAAACGAAAAAGGAATGATTCCATAACATAAATTGAAAACCGGTTGCAAATAACCTACCAGTGTTGGAAAATATCCTCCCACACACATTTCAACTCCAACAATGGGAGAGAATGGTCCGAAAACTGCAACAAATAAAAAAAAATAAAAAACTGTTGTTGGTCGATAATATTTTTTCATTGTTTCTAACAAGGTAACAAAGATATTACAATTTAAATAAAGTCAAAGACAGTCAATAAAAATGATATTATCGTATCGTTTGTGATTGAAACTCAAACGTCAAAAGAAACAAAACAGTATAATCATCAATTATTGTCATATGATATAATGTCGGTAATTGATTTGTTCGATTCACATTGATGATAATCCCTCCTCCGATAGTGGATCCTCCAACGTATAACAAACCATTAGTTTGATATTGATTAAGGTGGTAATTACTTGATAAGGGCTTTCTAATTTCCGGATCGCCAGAAGTATATTGGTAGTTCTCAATTGCATCAATGTATGAAGTAAACGAGACCGTATACGTTTTATTGTTATTGATTTTATCTTCTTGTGTACGGTTAACTCCATACCACATTGTGGTTTGACCATCATAATATAATCTCTTGGAAAGATTATAAACAGAACCTCCGCCATGACTATAACCAACAAGTGCAATTTGTGTTACTCCACGATTGTTGATCGCGTTAGCAATTTCATCAAGGGCGGGACCTTCCCCCCATTCATCACAATCATCAGATTGCCACCAATCGTGTCCATCATCAAACACATGAACATCATATCCATCTAGTAGTTGATTGCGAACCCATTGACTTACTGAATTATTTCCACCAGCCGTGGAATGTTCGCCGACAAATGCATCTGTAACGCTTTCAAACGGTCTGAAGGTGATTTCTTCCGAATAAAATTCCTGTCCGGTTGCAGAAATGATAGCAACGAGTTCAAATGTAACGTGATTATTTCCTGACGAAATGTATTCGGCATAAATCGTTTTGTCTAAAGCAATTATTGTTCCGTTTCCTGTCGTATTAATCGGATTACCGCCTTTTAACTTACTATTCCTCAGCCGAACTGCTGGTTGTGAGTCGGTTGTTTTGAGACGATATTCAATACCGGATGCTGGTATAATATCAATATCCAATCGGATCAAATCATCTTCCCCAGCACTAGCGGTTCCTGACCACCAATCACGAGAAGCATTACCGTCATCATAATCGCCGTTGCGCCGAATACCGACTTCGTTTGCTTTCCAATTATCTTCTGGA